>NZ_JAOWGI010000027.1:126248-128577 GCF_030333225.1 Citrobacter sp. CK202 | reverse complement strand
GGTTAACCGTATAGGGGAGCCGAAGGGAAACCGAGTCTTAACTGGGCGTTAAGTTGCAGGGTATAGACCCGAAACCCGGTGATCTAGCCATGGGCAGGTTGAAGGTTGGGTAACACTAACTGGAGGACCGAACCGACTAATGTTGAAAAATTAGCGGATGACCTGTGGCTGGGGGTGAAAGGCCAATCAAACCGGGAGATAGCTGGTTCTCCCCGAAAGCTATTTAGGTAGCGCCTCGTGAATTCATCTCCGGGGGTAGAGCACTGTTTCGGCTAGGGGGCCATCCCGGCTTACCAACCCGATGCAAACTGCGAATACCGGAGAATGTTATCACGGGAGACACACGGCGGGTGCTAACGTCCGTCGTGAAGAGGGAAACAACCCAGACCGCCAGCTAAGGTCCCAAAGTCATGGTTAAGTGGGAAACGATGTGGGAAGGCCCAGACAGCCAGGATGTTGGCTTAGAAGCAGCCATCATTTAAAGAAAGCGTAATAGCTCACTGGTCGAGTCGGCCTGCGCGGAAGATGTAACGGGGCTAAACCATGCACCGAAGCTGCGGCAGCGACGCTTATGCGTTGTTGGGTAGGGGAGCGTTCTGTAAGCCGTTGAAGGTGTGCTGTGAGGCATGCTGGAGGTATCAGAAGTGCGAATGCTGACATAAGTAACGATAAAGCGGGTGAAAAGCCCGCTCGCCGGAAGACCAAGGGTTCCTGTCCAACGTTAATCGGGGCAGGGTGAGTCGACCCCTAAGGCGAGGCCGAAAGGCGTAGTCGATGGGAAACAGGTTAATATTCCTGTACTTGGTGTTACTGCGAAGGGGGGACGGAGAAGGCTATGTCGGCCGGGCGACGGTTGTCCCGGTTTAAGCGTGTAGGTGTGTGCTCCAGGCAAATCCGGTGCACTTTAACACTGAGGCGTGATGACGAGGCACTACGGTGCTGAAGTGACAAATGCCCTGCTTCCAGGAAAAGCCTCTAAGCATCAGGTAACACGAAATCGTACCCCAAACCGACACAGGTGGTCAGGTAGAGAATACCAAGGCGCTTGAGAGAACTCGGGTGAAGGAACTAGGCAAAATGGTGCCGTAACTTCGGGAGAAGGCACGCTGATATGTAGGTGAAGTGATTTACTCATGGAGCTGAAATCAGTCGAAGATACCAGCTGGCTGCAACTGTTTATTAAAAACACAGCACTGTGCAAACACGAAAGTGGACGTATACGGTGTGACGCCTGCCCGGTGCCGGAAGGTTAATTGATGGGGTTATCCCTCGGGAGAAGCTCTTGATCGAAGCCCCGGTAAACGGCGGCCGTAACTATAACGGTCCTAAGGTAGCGAAATTCCTTGTCGGGTAAGTTCCGACCTGCACGAATGGCGTAATGATGGCCAGGCTGTCTCCACCCGAGACTCAGTGAAATTGAACTCGCTGTGAAGATGCAGTGTACCCGCGGCAAGACGGAAAGACCCCGTGAACCTTTACTATAGCTTGACACTGAACACTGGTCCTTGATGTGTAGGATAGGTGGGAGGCTTTGAAGTGCGGACGCCAGTCTGCATGGAGCCGCCCTTGAAATACCACCCTTTAATGGCTGGTGTTCTAACGTGGGCCCGTAATCCGGGTTGCGGACAGTGTCTGGTGGGTAGTTTGACTGGGGCGGTCTCCTCCTAAAGAGTAACGGAGGAGCACGAAGGTCAGCTAATCCTGGTCGGACATCAGGAGGTTAGTGCAATGGCATAAGCTGGCTTGACTGCGAGCGTGACGGCGCGAGCAGGTGCGAAAGCAGGTCATAGTGATCCGGTGGTTCTGAATGGAAGGGCCATCGCTCAACGGATAAAAGGTACTCCGGGGATAACAGGCTGATACCGCCCAAGAGTTCATATCGACGGCGGTGTTTGGCACCTCGATGTCGGCTCATCACATCCTGGGGCTGAAGTAGGTCCCAAGGGTATGGCTGTTCGCCATTTAAAGTGGTACGCGAGCTGGGTTTAGAACGTCGTGAGACAGTTCGGTCCCTATCTGCCGTGGGCGCTGGAGAACTGAGGGGGGCTGCTCCTAGTACGAGAGGACCGGAGTGGACGCATCACTGGTGTTCGGGTTGTCATGCCAATGGCACTGCCCGGTAGCTAAATGCGGAAGAGATAAGTGCTGAAAGCATCTAAGCACGAAACTTGCCCCGAGATGAGTTCTCCCTGACTCCTTGAGAGTCCTGAAGGAACGTTGAAGACGACGACGTTGATAGGCCGGGTGTGTAAGCGCAGCGATGCGTTGAGCTAACCGGTACTAATGAACCGTGAGGCTTAACCTTACAACGCCGAAGATGTTTTGGCGG
>NZ_JAOWGI010000027.1:50960-126174 GCF_030333225.1 Citrobacter sp. CK202 | reverse complement strand
CCATGCGAGAGTAGGGAACTGCCAGGCATTAATTAAAGTGAAGAGGCCATCCTGAGGGATGGCCTTTTTGCGTTCATGCGTCCGGGTGCAGCCGGATGTCGGCTGCGCCTTATCCGGCCTACAGACTGTGTGCAAAATACCCGGGATGTTTTTACAGGCCGGATAAGGTGTTCACACCGCCATCCGGCATATATGCGCTGTTCTGCCGGATGACGCTGCGCCTTATCCGGCAAACCTGTGCCGCCCGCGTACTATCGTCCCAGCCAACGCAAAACAAATGTAGCGATCTGTGGTATATCATTGATATCTAATAGCGGGACGTCCAGGGAAAGCGGAATGTTGCTGGCGACGGCGATCACATGTTCATCAATGGTCAGCTCATCCACTTCATGCCCACACCCCTGTCGGAATAATAAGATCTTCGCCACCGCTTCGTGCTTAAAACCTTCAACAAGCACTATATCCAGCTTAGAAGCATCCATTCGACTCACCAGATACGTTAAATCCAGCTCAGGTTCTTCCGGTGTTTCTGTCATCAGCGCCCAACGTTGCTGACTGGCGACAAGCGTTTGTGCTGCGCCTGCCTTGCGTAACTCGTAACTGTCTTTGCCGGGCTTATCTACGTCCATATTGTGATGGGTATGCTTAATTAACCCTGGGCGAACCCCTCTGGCGCATAACGCTGGAATCAATTTCTTGAGCAGCGTAGTCTTACCGGTGCCGCTCCATGCGGCTATGCCGAGTAGTGGGATCATGATTTCTCCTGCCATCTGGCGAGTTCTTCCGGCGTATTCACATTCACAAATACCTGCTTAAAATCACTGAAATCAACAGCATGACCACCGGCCTGGCGCATAAAGACCATGACCCGCCGTTCACCTGACCGGAGATACTCCTGTAAGAAAGGTGCTACGGAGCGATTAACCAGTGCAATTGTCGGGTGATCCCGCTCGCCGTCGTGAACCCATACGACAGGCGCGTTATTGCGCTGAGCTTTTAAACGCGCAACCAGATCGCGGGGAATGTAAGGCGTGTCGCAAGGGCAAAACAGAAACCAGTCTCCCTTCTCTTGCTGTAAAACAGACAACATACCCGCCAGAGGCCCCGGAAAATCGGCCAGTGAATCGGGGATCACTTTCAGACCGCTTTGTTGATAAATATCCTGATGGCGATTCGCGTTAATCACGACGGTTTCAAGCTGAGATGCCAGCGTATCAGCAACATGCTTCCAGAGTGGTTTGCCATCCAGCTCAAGCAGACCCTTATCTGCCCCCCCCATTCTCCTGGCCTTACCGCCTGCCAGCACAACCCCCGTTATTGCACTCTCCAGATTCACTGATATCGCCTCTTTTATTGTGGGATTGACCCTGCTAACGTATCTACATCAAATTAAGGAGCACAGCCATGAAATGTAAACGCCTGAATGAAGTCATTGAACTCCTGCAACCAGCCTGGCAGAAAGAGCCCGATCTTAATCTGCTGCAATTTTTACAGAAACTGGCGAAAGAGTCAGGTTTTGACGGCGAACTGGCGGATTTAACCGACGACATTCTGATCTATCACCTGAAAATGCGTGACTCCGCAAAAGATGCGGTGATTCCTGGTATTCAGAAAGATTATGAAGAAGATTTCAAAACGGCGCTATTACGCGCACGCGGCGTGATTAAAGAGTAAAACCTTGTAAGCGGCGCCACCGAAATCGCCACAAAATGATATCCTGAATCATTCGTAGTATTTTCCGGATGATGGGATGAACGATAACGCTTTTACTTTCCAGACATTACACCCGGATACCATCATGGATGCGCTGTTTGAACAGGGAATCCGGGTGGATTCCGGTCTTACCCCGCTCAACAGCTATGAAAACCGCGTCTATCAGTTTCAGGACGAAGACCGTCGACGCTTTGTCGTTAAGTTTTATCGCCCTGAGCGTTGGTCTGCCGATCAAATACGGGAAGAGCATCAGTTTGCACTGGAACTGGTAAAAGATGAGGTGCCGGTTGCGGCGCCGCTTGTCCTCAATGACCAGACGCTACTGAACCACCAGGGGTTCCACTACGCGATTTTCCCAAGCGTCGGCGGGCGACAGTTCGAAGCAGATAATATCGATCAGATGGAAGCGGTAGGGCGCTATCTGGGTCGCCTGCATCAGACCGGGCGTAAACACCCTTTTGCCTTCCGGCCGACAATGGGCCTGGAAGAGTATCTCATTGAACCTCGTAAACTTTTCGAAGACGCATCACTGATTCCCGCGGGGCAAAAAGCGGCTTTCCTGAACGCGACGGACACTCTTATTGCCGCCGTTACCGAACGTTGGCATACCCGTTTTGAGACGCTGCGTTTACACGGGGATTGTCATGCCGGAAATATCCTCTGGCGTGATGGCCCGCTGTTTGTTGATTTAGATGATGCCCGCAATGGCCCTGCCGTTCAGGATCTGTGGATGCTGCTGAATGGCGATAAAGCCGAGCAGCGGATGCAGCTTGAAACGATTATCGAGGCTTATGAAGAAGTTAGTGAGTTCGATACCGCTGAAATAGAACTTATTGAGCCTTTACGCGCGATGCGTTTGGTTTATTATCTTGCCTGGCTGATGCGTCGCTGGGCTGATCCTGCGTTTCCTAAAAATTTCCCGTGGTTAACCGGGGAAGATTACTGGCAACGGCAGACTGCGACATTTCTTGAGCAGGCAAAAGTGCTGCAAGAACCCCCTTTACAATTAACGCCAATGTATTAAACGGACACATCAGGAGAGAGTTGATCATGAAAAAGATTTGGCTGGCGCTGGCTGGTATGATTTTAGCTTTTAGCGCATCGGCAGCGCAGTTCAGTGATGGTAAGCAATACATCACACTGGATAAGCCCGTTGCTGGCGAGCCTCAGGTTCTGGAGTTTTTCTCCTTCTACTGCCCGCACTGCTATCAGTTTGAAGAAGTGCTGCACGTTTCTGATAACGTGAAGAAAAAGCTGCCTGAAGGCACCAAAATGACCAAATACCACGTTGAGTTCCTGGGCCCATTGGGTAAGGACCTGACGCAGGCATGGGCTGTGGCGATGGCGCTGGGCGTGGAAGATAAAATCACTGCGCCGATGTTTGAAGCAGTACAGAAAAACCAGACCGTTCAGTCTGCTGCCGATATTCGCAAAGTATTCGTTGATGCGGGTGTGAAAGGTGAAGACTACGATGCGGCATGGAACAGCTTCGTGGTGAAATCACTGGTTGCGCAGCAAGAAAAAGCGGCCGCTGATCTCCAGCTTCAGGGTGTACCGGCGATGTTTGTAAACGGCAAATATCAGGTTAACCCGCAAGGGATGGATACCAGCAGCATGGATATCTTCGTACAACAGTACGCCGATACCGTGAAACATCTGGTTGAAAAGAAATAAAAAAATCGCCGGTCATTGACCGGCGTTTTTGTTTTCCGCTTTAATCTTTTCTATCTGTTCGTCTTTTTCATTCCAGAGTGCATTCAACCAAAGCTGGAAACGGCGTTTGAATCCTTTGTCGTTCACATAGTCACCGTGCAGCTCTTCTTTAATCGGCTCCAGATCGATACGTACCACGATGCGCGTCAGTTTACCGCTCAACATATCGTAGAATGGTTTCCGATCGTTTTCCGGGTAGCAGAGGGTAACGTTGAGCAGCTTATCAAACTGAGACCCTAAGACGTTTAGCGCCATCGCGATCCCCGCCGCTTTTGGTGGGAGAAGGTTTTTATATGGCGAGCGAGTTTGCCGACGTTTCTCTTCGGTAAAACGCGAACCTTCGACAAAATTTACGATCGTTGTGGGATGCGCGCGAAATTTCTCGCAAGAACGGCGGGTTGTTTCTACATCTTTACCGCGTTGTTCGGGATGACGGAGCAAATAAGCGCGCGAGTAGCGTTTCATAAACGGCATATCCAGCGCCCAGCAGGCCAGGCCGATAAACGGCACCCAGGCTAACTGCTGCTTAAGAAAGTATTTATTCATTGGAATGTGCTTACGGAACAGAACGCAAAGCACCACGATATCGGCCCAACTGTGATGGTTACAAATAAGCAGATACCAGTTTTTCTTGTTCAGGCCTTCCAGCCCTTCCACGTCCCATTTAAGCCACGGATTGAGATGTAGCAGCAGCGCCAACCCTTCACACCAGCAGTACATCATGAAATTACAAAAAACGGATACCTTGCGCCAGACGACAGGAATGGGCAAAAGGAGCTTCACGATCCCGGCAAGGATGATCGGCACAGAACAAAAAATAGTGACCAAAATGGTCAATACGATACTCAGCAACAGCGTTATCGCAGCGAGTATTCTTGTCATAATTAAATTATTCAACGGGTTAGCCATAAATAGTGCGCGAAAGAGACGCAAGGGGCTGATTTTATCAGAAAACGCATCAAATGACGGGTCTTAGCGAAACAGAAAAAATATTGATATCTATCCACACACTGAGATGACGCTGAATAATGGGATAAAGTTCTGGTGATTTAATTAACGTATTGAAAAATAAGAGTAAGTTTAATGAAAATTAAATCATCAGGATGAAATTAAATGAAATGTAATAATTTATGCACAAAGTTATCCACAGTTCGCTTTGCGAGCGATCCAGAAGATCTACAAAACTTTTTCGACAAATGCGGCGAAAAACTCATGTTTTCATCCTGTCTGTGGCATCCTTTACCCATAATCTGATAAACAGGCACGGACATTATGGTTCAGATCCCAGAAAACCCACTTATCCTTGTAGATGGCTCATCTTATCTCTATCGCGCGTATCACGCCTTTCCTCCTCTGACGAACAGCGCAGGGGAGCCTACAGGGGCGATGTACGGTGTTCTCAACATGCTGCGCAGCCTGATTATGCAGTATCAACCGACGCATGCCGCAGTGGTATTTGATGCCAAGGGTAAAACCTTCCGTGATGAGTTATTTGAACATTACAAATCGCATCGCCCGCCGATGCCTGATGACCTGCGTGCGCAGATTGAACCGTTGCATGCGATGGTAAAAGCGATGGGCCTGCCGCTGCTGGCTGTTTCGGGCGTGGAAGCGGACGACGTTATCGGTACGCTGGCGCGTGAAGCCGAGAAGGTGGGCCGTCCGGTGCTGATCAGCACCGGTGACAAAGATATGGCCCAGCTGGTGACGCCAAATATCACGCTGATTAATACCATGACCAATACGATTCTGGGCCCGGATGAGGTCGTGAACAAGTACGGTGTTCCACCCGAATTGATCATCGATTTCCTGGCGCTGATGGGCGACTCTTCCGATAACATTCCTGGCGTGCCGGGCGTGGGTGAAAAAACCGCCCAGGCGCTCCTTCAGGGGTTAGGCGGGCTGGATACCCTGTATGCCGAATCAGATAAAATTGCGGGCTTAACCTTCCGTGGCGCGAAAACCATGGCCGGGAAGCTTGAGCAGAATAAAGAGGTGGCTTACCTCTCTTATCAACTGGCTACCATCAAAACGGATGTCGAACTGGAGCTAAGCTGCGATCAGCTTGAAGTACAACAGCCAGCGGCTGAAGAGTTGCTTGGCCTGTTTAAGAAATATGAATTTAAGCGCTGGACCACCGATGTGGAAGCGGGTAAATGGCTACAGGCGAAAGGTGCGAAGCCCGCAGCAAAACCGCAGGAATCCATTGTTATTGATGAAACGCCAGACGTGCCTGCGACCGCGCTTTCTTACGATAACTACGTCACCATCCTGGATGAAGCGACGCTGGAAAGCTGGATTGAGACGCTGAAAAAGGCGCCCGTTTTTGCATTTGATACCGAAACGGACAGCCTGGATAACCATGCGGCGAATCTGGTTGGTCTCTCTTTTGCTATTGAACCGGGCGTGGCGGCCTATGTTCCTGTGGCGCATGACTACCTGGATGCGCCCGATCAGATTTCCCGCGAGCGAGCGCTGGAGCTGTTGAAGCCGCTGCTGGAAGATGAGAAGGCGCGTAAGGTTGGGCAAAACCTGAAGTACGATCGCGGCGTATTGCAGAACTATGGCATTGAGCTGCGTGGTATTGCTTTTGACACTATGCTCGAATCCTACATTCTGAACAGCGTTGCTGGCCGCCACGACATGGACAGCCTGTCCGAACGCTGGTTGAAGCATAAGACCATCACTTTTGAAGAGATTGCCGGTAAAGGTAAAAATCAGCTGACCTTTAACCAGATTGCCCTGGAAGAGGCCGGACGTTATGCCGCAGAAGATGCGGACGTTACGTTACAGCTGCATTTGAAAATGTGGCCAGAGCTACAGCAGTACAAAGGGCCGCTGAATGTCTTCGAGAATATCGAAATGCCGCTGGTGCCGGTGCTTTCCCGCGTAGAGCGTAACGGTGTAAAAATCGACCCTGCCGTGCTGCACAAGCATTCAGAGGAGATCACGCTGCGTCTGGCGGAGCTGGAGAAGAAGGCGCATGAGATCGCCGGAGAAGAATTTAACCTCTCTTCTACCAAACAGTTGCAAACCATTCTGTTTGAAAAACAGGGTATTAAGCCTCTGAAGAAAACGCCGGGCGGTGCGCCGTCCACCTCGGAAGAGGTGCTGGAAGAGCTGGCGCTGGACTATCCGCTGCCGAAGGTGATTCTGGAATATCGCGGGCTGGCGAAGCTGAAATCGACCTACACCGATAAACTCCCGCTGATGATCAACCCGAAAACCGGGCGAGTGCATACCTCTTATCATCAGGCGGTGACCGCGACGGGGCGTTTATCGTCTACCGATCCTAACCTGCAAAATATTCCGGTACGTAACGAGGAAGGGCGCCGTATTCGTCAGGCGTTTATCGCTCCGCAAGATTACGTCATCGCATCAGCGGACTATTCGCAGATTGAACTGCGTATTATGGCGCACCTTTCCCGCGATAAAGGTCTGTTAACCGCCTTTGCCGAAGGAAAAGATATCCACCGGGCGACGGCTGCTGAAGTGTTTGGACTGCCGCTGGAGAGCGTTACGGCTGAACAGCGCCGCAGCGCCAAAGCGATTAACTTTGGTCTGATCTACGGCATGAGCGCATTCGGTCTGGCGCGTCAGCTCAATATTCCGCGCAAAGAGGCGCAGAAGTATATGGATCTCTACTTCGAACGCTACCCTGGCGTACTGGAATATATGGAGCGCACGCGCGCTCAGGCAAAAGAGCGAGGCTATGTTGAAACGCTGGAAGGGCGTCGTCTCTACTTGCCGGATATTAAATCCAGCAATGCTGCGCGTCGTGCTGGTGCGGAACGTGCCGCCATCAACGCTCCGATGCAGGGGACGGCAGCAGACATCATCAAGCGCGCTATGATTGCCGTCGATAAATGGCTGCAAGATGAACAGCCGCGCGTGCGTATGATCATGCAGGTACACGATGAACTGGTGTTCGAAGTGCATAAAGATGATCTCGACGTGGTATCGAAAAAGATCCATCAACTGATGGAAAACTGCACGCGTATTGATGTGCCGTTGCTGGTGGAAGTGGGTAGCGGCGAAAACTGGGATCAGGCGCACTAAGGCTTTACTGAATAACGCGCTTTTTTCGTAACTAAGCAACATAAGATAGAACGTTTTGTGATGATCATTAGAATTCCCTATGTAAAGAATGAAAAAAAATTACAAAAAGTGCTTTCTGAGCTGCTCAAAAAAGAGTAAAGTTATTCGCGTAGGGTACAGAGGTAAGATGTTCTATCTTTCAGACCTTTTACTTCACGTAATCGGATTTGGCTGAATATTTTAGCCGCCCCAGTCAGTAATGACTGGGGCGTTTTTTATTTTGCTCGTCATACTTCAAGCTGCATACGCGTTGGCTTCGAATTATTCGGCTCATCCATGAGCCTCACCCTTACGGGCCGCCGCTTCGCGGCGTTCAAATCTGTTCCAGACAGATTTGTCGCTCACCCCAGTCACTTACTTATGTAAGCTCCTGGGGATTTGCTGTGTTGCCGCCTTTATGCAACTCGAATTATTTAGAGCAAGAATAAAGAACTGTAGGCCGGATAAGACGCGCAGCGGCGCCATCCGGCATATCGGTGGGTTATTCCCCGTCCTGCGTCTCTTCCACGGGAGCCAGATCGTTAAACCAGCTATCCAGTTTCTGACGTAATTTATCCACGCCTTGCTTCTTCAGGGAAGAAAACGTTTCTACCTGCACATCGCCGTTAAAGGCCAGTACCGCTTCACGCACCATATTCAGCTGCGCTTTACGTGCGCCACTGGCCAGTTTGTCCGCTTTGGTGAGTAAAACCAGAACCTGAATGTTGCTCTCTACGGCCCACTGGATCATCTGCTGGTCGAGATCTTTTAACGGGTGACGGATATCCATCAGTACCACCAGGCCTTGCAGACTCTGACGTTTTTCCAGATATTCGCCCAGCGCGCGTTGCCACTTACGCTTCATCTCTTCCGGGACTTCTGCATAGCCATAGCCGGGCAGGTCAACCAGACGTTTGCCTTCAACCACCTCAAACAGGTTGATGAGCTGAGTACGGCCCGGTGTTTTGGATGTACGCGCCAGACTCTTCTGATTCGTAAGCGTGTTCAGCGCGCTGGATTTGCCTGCATTGGAACGGCCAGCAAAAGCCACTTCGATTCCGGTATCGGAAGGTAAATGGCGAATATCAGGCGCACTCATCACAAAGTGCGTCTGTTGATAATTCAAATTAGTCAAAGCGGTCGTCTCCGTCAGTCAAAGCTTTGCAGCGATTATACCTGAACAGCGGCAAAAGACGGATTTTTCAGCATGCGGGGTGTGTGTAAGCTAAAACCATGCTCTTTGTGAGACATTGCCGATTGTTCTTATGCGAAATTTCAGAGTAAGCGCAGACCGAAAATTAAGATAAAATAATAAAATCATAACGTTATGTTTCAGGCAATATTCTGAAAAGTGGACATTCGCGTTTCGATTACTTGTGCGTTTATGCCAGAAGAGTAAAGTAGCATCCATAGCGAGGAAGCTGTCAGGATTACGACTCAGGATGAGGGTCAGGAGCGCCAGGAGGCGAAGACGCAGGATTTGTCAGGAAGACAAACGTTCGGAGACGTTAGTAAAAGGAAATGGAAACAACACGGAATGTTTCAGGCTAAGGGAAAAACAGGGCGTGTTGGTAGCCAACAGGGATCGTAGAGCCCGTTAGGGTTGTTAGACAGCAAAAAAGGCGACAGATTACTCTGTCGCCTTTTTTCTTTATAGGGTTTCTGCTAGATTCCGCGGCAAATGAAACTCGTCATACTTCAGGTTGCATGTGCGTTGACTTCCTGCAACTCGAATTATTTAGAGTATATACTGACTAAAACAGCCAAAGACGAATCACTATGAAATCAACTTCTACACCACGCGGTAAAGGTCCCGCAAAAGCGCGTCGTAAAACACGCGAAGAGCTGAATCAGGAAGCGCGCGACCGTAAGCGTCAGAAAAAACACCGTGGTCATGCGGCGGGGAGCCGTGCGACAGGTGACAACGCGGCTTCAGGCGGTAAAAACCAGAACAAGCAGAAAGATCCACGAATTGGCAGTAAAACCCCCATTCCCCTGGGTGTGACCGAAAAAGTCACCAAACAGCACAAACCGAAGAGTGAGAAACCTATGCTTTCACCGCAGGCTGAGTTGGATTTACTGGAAACGGATGAGCGCCTGGATGCGCTGCTGGAACGTCTGGAAGCAGGCGAAACCCTGAGTGCGGAAGACCAAACCTGGGTAGATGCCAAACTGGATCGTATTGATGAGCTGATGCAGAAGTTGGGCCTCTCTTATGATGACGATGAAGAAGAGGAAGAGGACGAAAAGCAGGAAGATATGATGCGCCTGCTCCGGGGCGGCAACTAACGGGTTTACACCGTGGGCCTTCCCGTCCTGCTTATAACCCTTCCGGTTGTATGTTATCTGGTGTGGTTATTCGTTAAACTACAGCGGTTGTCGCGGCGACAGAAGTGGCTGCGCAACCGGTTTATTACCCGTAGTGGGGTAAAGCCGGTACGCCGTACCCGCCAGCGACGCCATCGGAAGGAGTGAGCATGTCTGAACAGTTGATAGACTGGGATCTGGCCCTGATCCAGAAATATAACTATTCCGGGCCACGATATACCTCGTATCCCACAGCGCTGGAGTTTTCGGAAGACTACGGCGAAGAGGCATTTCAGCACGCTGTGGCGCGTTACCCTGAACGTCCGCTGTCTCTGTACGTTCATATCCCGTTTTGCCATAAATTGTGCTACTTCTGCGGTTGCAACAAGATTGTGACCCGCCAGCAGCATAAGGCCGACCAATATCTCGATGCGCTTGAACAAGAAATTATTCATCGCGCGCCGCTGTTTGCCGGACGTCGCGTTAGTCAACTGCACTGGGGCGGCGGAACGCCAACGTACCTGAATAAAGCGCAAATCAGTCGGTTAATGACGCTTCTGCGTGGAAACTTTCATTTTAACGACGACGTCGAAATCTCGATCGAAGTCGATCCCCGTGAAATTGAGCTGGATGTGCTCGATCATTTACGCGCGCAAGGGTTTAACCGCCTGAGTATGGGGGTGCAGGACTTCAATAAAGACGTTCAGCGTCTGGTTAACCGCGAGCAGGATGAAGAGTTTATCTTCTCGCTGCTCAATCATGCGCGCGAGATAGGCTTCACCTCGACGAATATCGATCTGATTTACGGGCTGCCAAAGCAAACGCCGGAAAGCTTCGCCTTTACGCTCAGACGCGTGGCAGAGCTGAGCCCCGATCGCCTGAGCGTCTTTAACTACGCTCATTTGCCCACGTTATTCGCCGCTCAGCGCAAAATCAAAGAGGCTGACCTGCCCAGCGCGCAGCAAAAACTCGATATCCTGCAAGAGACCATCTCATCGCTGACGGAGACGGGCTATCAGTTCATCGGGATGGATCACTTTGCCCGCCCGGATGACGAGCTGGCCGTTGCCCAGCGTGAAGGTGTTCTGCATCGTAACTTCCAGGGCTATACCACTCAGGGCGATACGGACCTGCTGGGGTTGGGCGTTTCCGCCATCAGTATGATTGGCGACAGCTACGCGCAGAACCAGAAAGAGCTGAAGCGCTACTATCAGCAGGTGGATGAGCTGGGGAATGCGTTATGGCGCGGCATTGTGCTGACCCGCGATGACTGCATTCGTCGGGATATTATTAAGTCGCTGATCTGCAACTTCCGTCTCGATTACGCAGCGGTTGAACAGCAGTGGGATCTCAACTTCGCGGCGTACTTTGCGGAAGATTTAGCGCTGCTGGCGCCGCTGGCGAAAGATGGGCTGGTGGATGTGGATGATAAGGGGATTCAGGTTACGCCGAAAGGCCGTCTGCTGATCCGTAACATCTGTATGTGCTTTGATGCTTATCTGCGCCAGAAAGCGCGGATGCAGCAGTTCTCACGGGTGATTTAGTGGCGTTGCCCGGTGGCGCTACCGCTTACCGGGCCTACAAGTTAACATCAACCGTAGGTCGGATAAGCGGTAGCGCCATCCGGCACGCATTTAGCTAAACAGCCCAACCAGCGCTGCACACAGTACTGCGGCAACCGCAGTTTGTGGCGTGTGGCTGTCGACCGCTCCGCTCGATACCAGATTGATTAATGATTCCAGCATGATGATTCCCCCTGTTTGCCGGGCATGATCATACTCAACTCATCGGAACAGTAAAGCGCAAAATAACGGCAATTTGCGCTTAAATATTAATCTTTACACAACGACGAATCGTCACTCCATACCCAGCTCTTTTAGCTTGCGAGTCAGGGTGTTACGACCCCATCCCAGCAGCCGTGCCGCTTCCTGTTTATGCCCCTGGGTATGACGCAGCGCGGTGGTTAACAGCGTACGCTCCAGCTCAGGCTGCGCTTCAGAAAGCAGGTTTTGATGACCGGAACGCAACGCGCGATCCGCCCACTGCGCCAGCAATGTGGCCCAACTGTCTGACTGTATGTGCGACTGGCTGTCTGGCACCGTGGCTTCAAACAGCTCGCCGGGTAAGTCCTGAATCAGAACCTCCTGTCCGGCGGCCATCACCGTTAACCAACGGCAGGTATTCTCCAGTTGACGCACGTTGCCAGGCCAGGCCAGACGCGTCAGCGCCGCTTCGGTTTCCGGGTGGAGCAATTTGGCTTCGACGCCCAGTTCGCGGGCAGCCACTTGCAGGAAATGCCGCGCCAGGCGTGGAATATCTTCCCGGCGCTCGCGCAGCGGCGGCAAATGTACGCGAATCACGTTCAGGCGGTGGAACAGATCTTCACGGAACTTACCTTCCTGTACGCGTAATTCCAGGTTCTGATGGGTGGCGGCGATAATCCGCACATCAACCTTCACCGGCGCATAGCCACCAACGCGGTAAAACTGCCCATCGGCTAAGACGCGTAGCAAACGCGTCTGCACATCCAGCGGCATATCGCCGATCTCATCGAGAAACAGCGTGCCGCCGTCGGCCTGCTCAAAGCGCCCCTGACGAATGGTATTCGCCCCGGTGAACGCCCCTTTTTCATGACCAAACAGTTCGGACTCGATCAAATCCTTCGGAATAGCCGCCATATTCAGGGCGATAAAGGGAGCTTTTACGCGTGGGCTATGGCGATGCAGCGCATGGGCGACCAGCTCTTTACCGGTCCCGGACTCGCCGTTGATCAGCACGCTGATAGACGAGCGTGAGAGGCGGCCAATAATGCGAAAGACATCCTGCATCGCGGGCGCTTCGCCGATGATATCGGTTGTCGGGCCGTTGATCTGGACATTGCGCGGCTGTTGCTGCTCCTGATAATGGCTGATCGCGCGTTCAACCAGCGCGACCGCTTCGTCAATATCAAAAGGCTTTGGCAGATAATCAAACGCGCCTTGTTGATAAGCGCTGACGGCGGCATCGAGATCGGAATGCGCCGTCATTATGATGACCGGAAGCATGGGGTGACGCTGTTTGATCTGTTTTAACAGCGCCAGTCCGTCCATTCCCGGCATACGGATATCCGACAGCAGGACATCCGGCGTTTTACTCGCCAGCGCGTCCAGCACTTCGTTGCCGCTTTCAAATGTGGTGCAATGTAATCCCGCCCCGGCGAGCGCACGTTCAAGCACCCAACGGATGGAACTATCGTCATCGACTACCCAGACTATCCCTCGTTGCATAAACGTCACCTTTATTTCCTGATAGGCAGGTAAACCGAGAACTCGGTATGACCCGGCCAACTGGTAAATTCAATTTTGCCGGAATGCTGATCAATCAAATTACGGGCAATGGATAAGCCCAGCCCGGTGCCGCCTTCGCGACCGCTGACCATCGGGTAAAACAGCGTGTCCTGTAAATGGGACGGAATACCCGGCCCGTTGTCCTCAACGTCGATGCGTGCCGCCAGGCGATAACGCACGCCATGCAGCGTCAGCTGGAATGCGGTACGGGTACGCAGAATGATTTCACCGCCTTCCGGCCCTAACGCCTGTAAGGCGTTACGCACGATGTTCAGCAGGACCTGTTCAATCTGGTCCGGGTCGTGAGGCAGTTCCGGCAGACTGGGGTCGTAATCACGAATCATCGTGACGTTCTCTGGCAGCTCCATCGACACCAGTGCGACGACGCGTTCTGCGACTTTGTGGATACTCTCCGTGACGTGCATACCCGGCTGTTGCGGTCCCAGCAGTCGGTCAACCAGATTACGCAGCCTGTCGGCCTGCTCAATAATGACTTTGGTGTACTCCAGCAACGCCGGGTCAGGCAGGGCTTTACTGAGCAGTTGGGCCGCGCCGCGTAAACCACCAAGCGGGTTTTTGATCTCATGCGCCAGACCGCGCACCAGGTCGCGGGCGGCGATTTGCTGGGCATGCTGAAGCTGTTCCTGGCTCAGGCGACGCTGGTTATCCATCGGCGCCATTTCCAGCAGGATGAAGTTATCCGGCAGGCGCTGGGCGGTTAGCGAGAGAATATGGGAGCGTCCGTCGATCACCAGCGTGACTTCGTTGTCCGTAAATCCCTGACCTGCTTCCAGGCTTTCGCGCATCAGCCCAATATTTAATGAAAAATAGCTCAACAGCTCAGGCAGCGGCGTACCAAACAGCTTGCGGGCGCTTTGGGCGAGCAGCTGTTGTGCGGCCGGGTTGGCGTAATGCACCGCCAGCTCGTCGTCGACCAGTAAAATGCTGTTGATTAAAGAATTGAGGATCTGCCCAGCATCGGGCTGCGTGCCTGTTGCCATTTAGCAGTCTCCTGGAATAGTTTGCACCAATTTAGTGCATTATAGCTTTTTACGTGTAAAAAGCGCGTGGGATCAGAACGTTGGTGGAGAAAAAAGCCCATCGTGTGATGGGCTACAGATGAGTGGCAAACGTTGTGCCGGATGGCGGCTTTGCCTTATCCGGCCTACAAGGTGATGTTACCGGTAGGCCTGATAAGCTTGCGCCATCAGGCGTCTTATCATTCGCCATCAATCTCAAACCTGCCTGAACAGGCTAAAAGTTCCACGGCAACTCAACGATTAAACGCTGTAGTACAGCTCAAACTCTACCGGGTGCGGCGTCATGCGCACGCGGTCATTTTCTTCAATGCGCAGGGCGATGTACGCGTCGATCGCTTCATCAGTGAACACGCCGCCTGCTTTCAGGAATTCGCGGTCAATATCCAGCTCGTTGAGCGCTTCTTCCAGAGAGCCTGCAACCTGTGGGATCTCTTTCGCTTCTTCCGGCGGCAGGTCATACAGGTTTTTGTCCATCGCTTCGCCTGGGTGGATCTTGTTCTTAATACCGTCAAGACCCGCCATCAGCAGAGCGGCAAAGCACAGGTACGGGTTCGCAGCCGGGTCCGGGAAGCGCACTTCGATACGACGCGCTTTCGGAGAGGCCACAACCGGAATACGGATAGAGGCAGAACGGTTACGGGCGGAGTAGGCCAGCATGACCGGTGCTTCATAACCCGGGACCAGACGCTTGTAGGAGTTGGTGGTCGGGTTCGCCAGGGCGTTGATCGCTTTTGCGTGTTTGATTACGCCGCCGATGTAGTACAGCGCCTGCTCAGACAGACCCGCATATTTGTCGCCG
The DNA here is from genome assembly GCF_030333225.1 of Citrobacter sp. CK202. Lineage (NCBI taxonomy): Bacteria > Pseudomonadati > Pseudomonadota > Gammaproteobacteria > Enterobacterales > Enterobacteriaceae > Citrobacter > Citrobacter sp. CK202. The sequence goes on along the minus strand of NZ_JAOWGI010000027.1, from coordinate 111,199 downwards.
GAGAACAGGTTAGTCCCGTTTTTGGACAGGGACATGTGGCAGTGCATACCGGAACCGTTATCGCCGAACATCGGTTTTGGCATAAAGGTCGCAGTTTTACCGAAACGGTGAGCGACGTTGTGCACAACGTATTTGTAGATCTGAATTTCGTCCGCTTTTTTGGTCATGGTGTTGAAGCGGGTTGCCACTTCGTTCTGACCTGCGGTTGCCACTTCGTGGTGGTGTGCTTCTACAACCAGACCCATTTGCTCCATAACGGAACACATTTCAGAACGGATGTCCTGAGAAGAGTCTACCGGCGGAACCGGGAAGTAACCGCCTTTTACTGCCGGACGGTGACCTTTGTTGCCACCTTCGTACTGGGTGGAGGAGTTCCATGCGCCTTCGATATCGTCGATAGCGACGTGGGAACCGGAGATAGAAGAACCGAAGCGGATATCGTCAAACAGGAAGAACTCTGGCTCTGGCCCGAACAGAACGGTGTCTGCGATGCCGGTAGAGCGCAGGTACTCTTCCGCGCGCTTGGCGATGGAACGCGGGTCGCGATCGTAACCTTGCAGGGTGCCTGGCTCCAGGATGTCGCAACGAATAATCAGCGTAGAATCAGCGTAGAACGGGTCAATGACCGCAGTGGATGCGTCCGGCATCAGAACCATGTCGGATTCGTTGATACCTTTCCAGCCACCGATCGAGGAGCCGTCAAACATTTTGCCTTCTTCAAAGAATTCGGCATTCACCTGATGAGCAGGAATCGTGACGTGCTGTTCTTTACCTTTGGTATCGGTGAAGCGCAAATCAACAAACTTCACTTCATGCTCATTCAGCATCGTCAAAACGTGTTCAGCGGACATACTTAACTCTCCCGGATTGGTCATTGTCGTCGTGGTAACGAAGTCTTCAATTCTGCAAAAATTGGCCGTGTCGCCGTAAAAAATACAAAGCGAAATCTGTGCCAACTTTTAAATTGCCCCTAAAAGGCGTTATCATGCGCACCATCGTGCAAAAGGGCCGCACCATAGTGGATATGTTGCACCAATATAGTGCTTTAATGTGAACATTAAGCACCATGTTGGTGCAATGGACAGTGAGTGACCCTTTTAACGCTCCGTGAAAGCGATCACAAAGAAACTCTGCAATACTTGTTTGCGGAGGATCTCTGTGATCCTGTTTTGTAGTGCGATTAATCCGTGTACAATAACGCGCTATTTCTAATGCCTGAGGCAAAGTTGTGATCGAAAATTTGCGTAACATCGCCATCATCGCGCACGTTGACCACGGTAAAACTACCCTGGTCGATAAGCTGCTACAGCAATCCGGTACGTTTGATGCGCGTGCCGAAACTCAAGAGCGTGTGATGGACTCCAACGATTTGGAGAAAGAGCGTGGGATTACCATCCTCGCTAAAAACACTGCTATCAAATGGAATGATTACCGTATCAACATCGTTGATACCCCAGGACACGCCGACTTCGGTGGTGAAGTTGAACGTGTAATGTCCATGGTAGACTCCGTGCTGCTGGTGGTTGACGCATTTGACGGCCCGATGCCGCAGACGCGCTTCGTGACCAAAAAAGCCTTTGCTCATGGCCTGAAGCCGATTGTTGTTATCAACAAAGTTGACCGTCCTGGCGCGCGCCCTGACTGGGTTGTAGACCAGGTATTCGACCTGTTCGTTAACCTCGACGCGACCGACGAACAGCTGGACTTCCCGATCATCTACGCTTCGGCGCTGAACGGTATCGCAGGTCTGGATCACGAAGATATGGCGGAAGACATGACCCCGCTGTATCAGGCGATCGTTGACCACGTACCGGCACCGGACGTTGACCTGGACGGCCCGCTCCAGATGCAGATCTCTCAGCTGGACTACAACAACTATGTTGGCGTTATCGGCATTGGTCGTATCAAGCGCGGTAAAGTGAAGCCGAACCAGCAAATCACTATCATCGATAGCGAAGGCAAAACCCGTAACGGTAAAGTGGGCAAAGTGCTGACTCACCTGGGTCTGGAACGTATTGATAGCGACCTGGCGGAAGCGGGCGATATCATTGCAATCACCGGTCTGGGCGAGCTGAACATCTCCGACACCATCTGCGATCCGCAGAATGTTGAAGCGCTGCCAGCGCTGTCTGTTGATGAGCCGACCGTTTCTATGTTCTTCTGCGTAAACACCTCTCCGTTCTGCGGCAAAGAAGGTAAATACGTGACCTCTCGTCAGATCCTTGAGCGTCTGAACAAAGAACTGGTACACAACGTTGCGCTGCGCGTTGAAGAAACCGAAGATGCGGACGCGTTCCGTGTATCCGGTCGTGGTGAACTGCACCTGTCCGTTCTGATTGAAAACATGCGTCGTGAAGGTTTCGAGATGGCGGTTTCCCGTCCGAAAGTTATCTTCCGCGAAATCGACGGCCGTAAACAGGAGCCGTACGAAAACGTCACGCTGGACGTCGAAGAGCAGCACCAGGGTTCTGTGATGCAGGCGCTGGGCGAGCGTAAAGGCGACCTGAAAAACATGAATCCAGATGGCAAAGGCCGCGTACGTCTCGACTACGTGATCCCAAGCCGAGGTCTGATCGGTTTCCGTTCAGAGTTCATGACCATGACCTCCGGTACGGGTCTGCTGTACTCCACCTTCAGCCACTACGACGATATCCGTCCGGGCGAAGTGGGCCAGCGTCAGAACGGCGTACTGATCTCCAACGGTCAGGGTAAAGCGGTTGCGTTCGCACTGTTCGGTTTGCAGGATCGCGGTAAGCTGTTCCTGGGTCACGGCGCGGAAGTTTACGAAGGCCAGATCATCGGTATTCACAGCCGTTCTAACGACCTGACCGTAAACTGCCTGACCGGTAAGAAACTGACCAACATGCGTGCGTCTGGTACTGACGAAGCAACGGTTCTGGTTCCGCCAATCAAGATGACCCTGGAGCAGGCTCTGGAGTTCATCGATGACGACGAACTGGTAGAAGTGACTCCAACCTCTATCCGTATTCGTAAACGTCACCTGACGGAAAACGATCGTCGTCGTGCAATGCGTGGCGCGAAAGAAGAGTAATACGGGCTTACAAAATCGGCCTGATAACTCCGATTCGTAGGCCGGATAAGGCGTTAGCCGCCATCCGGCAACAAAAAGCCGCTGATTTCAGCGGCTTTTTTATTATCCTGTTCAGAAGAAATATTTTACCCCGACACGAATCTGGTTTTGCTCCCGATGGTAGGGCTCCACATTGCGATCCAACCAACGTAACTCTAAGTACGGCAGCCAGTTCTGGTTAATCCGGTATCTGAAAGTATTGGTAATTTCCCAGTGGTGTTTGGTTCCGTTGCTGCTGTTAAAATCATTCACATTATAAAAATAGTGTGGCTCAAAGGTATAAGAAAATTTATCAGTAATGATGAAATTCCAGTAGTTGCCGATTTCATAGCTATCGTTATTATCTAATTCACCATTTAAATCAGTAGAACTGTAGTTATTATGGTTGTAACGGTTACGAACCGTCAGATTAAACCACGGTGTGAATTTATAATTGACGTCCAGATAAACAGCGCCGCCAGAACCGATGCTTTTATCGTTTATCAGACCACCGGGTTGAATGGTTAACCGGTCCGTCGGTTTAAATAACGGATACCAACCCTCAATTTCATTATAACCATGCTTTAATTCATCATCACGCTGTAGCGTATAGGTGTTGGTCAACATAATTCCAGCCCCCATATCGGAGTTGTAGCCAACGCGCAGCATGAATTCCATTTGATCGGATGCCAGATTATAGGCCTCGCGGTTTTCCACATAAGCGCCCGCAAAAACAGAAGTGGAGATAACAGAGGATAACAGCATTATTGTGTTCAACGTTTTCATAGTAAATCCATTTTTTAAGCGTAGGGAGCCGCTATCCATCGAAATGGATAGAGCGGCAATTATTTTATTTAATTAGAACAGAGGTTTTTTAATGGCTTACAACGCCGGTTTGTATCGATTGTTTCTTTCGTTGGCTAATTTCCTCAATAATAAAAGCAAAACGTTTTTCATTGAGCTTATAAAAAAAGCCCATTGTGAGTGCGGCGATAATCGCCAGGCCGCATGGCCAGAGAAATATCAACTGACGTAGGCCAAGTAACGTCTCCGCGCTTTGCGCTATGTTCGGCACGTAGCCAATTTGCGTCAGCATAATGCCGGGCAAGAAACCCGCCAGCGCCGCAGAAATTTTTCGTGAGAAGGTATAACCGGTATAGACCGACCCTTCCGCACGAATGCCTGTTTTCCATTCGCCGTAATCGACCGTATCAGGAACCAGCGCCCAGTTCAGGCTGTTAACGAACGCGGTGCCGAAAAACGCCATGCAGGAGAAGATCACGAACAGGAAAGAGGTTCCACCCCAGAGAAAGTTCAGCACATCGCCGATAGCCCACAGCGTCAGGCCGCCGAGGTAGACCTGCTTTTTCCCAAACCGTTTTACGGTTACGGGCACCAGCAGTACGCCGACCAGAATGCACCCCATACTGAAAAATCCCATCCATGACAGCAAATGGATGTCGTTCAGCACGTACTGGGTGTAATAGACCTGAATCGCCAGTTTGATGTTAAACGCGGCCAGCGTACATAAGTTGGCCACGCAGAGCACCAGCAGCGGCGGATTGCGGAAAATCGCACAGAAGGATTTAAGAATGCTGGGCTTATGGTGGGCCGGAACGATATCGATATACCGTTCTTTCACCCCGCTGAAACACCACCACATACTGAACAGGCCGCAAACGGAGAAAATCAACGCGGCTACCAGATAACCCAGAGAAGATGACTGGGTGAAGAGCGCCTGAATCGGCATAAAGCCAACGGTACACAGCAACAGACCGAGCGTTGCGCCGCCCTGACGCCATGCTGCGAGTTGGGCGCGCTCATGCGGGTTTCTGGTGATAGCGGGCACCATCGCCCCGTATGAGCAATTCATCAGGCTGTAAAACAGGCCAAACAGCATGAACAGTACGGTTGCCAGCGCTGTTTTGACCGTCAGTGTAAAATCGGTGGCGAGAAACTGCGCGCTGGCAACCAGCGCGACAGGAAATGATGCATACAGAATGAAAGGGCGAAACTTACCTTTAGCGCCAATATGACGACGGGAATCCAGCAGCACCCCCGTCAACATATCGGTGAACGCGGTAAAGAACTTCGCCACCAGAAAGATAATCCCACCGTAATATGCGGGCATCCCCAGTTCATCGGTATAAAACTTAAGCAGATACAGCGTACCGATACACAGCATCAAATTTGAGCCGAAGTCACCCATGCCATAGGCATATTTTTCCCGTAGGCTCAGTTTTAGCGTCAGCGGATCATGGTCAGACATAATCGCTCCTCAATAACGCCCCGAAGGGCGCCTTTATTATCATTGTTAAGCCGTTTGTTTACGGGCTTCTATCTCTTCAACGATGCGGACATACATCTTCTCGTTGAGGTTGTAGAAACATCCCATTGCGATGATGGTTATCACCGCCAGCGCGCACGGATAAATAAAGATCAGCTGCCGCAAACCTTCGACAGTGCCTGCCGATTGCACCACATTGGGCACGTAGCCGATTTGGGTCAGCATCCAACCGGGGAAGAAGCCCGCCAGCGCCTGAGACACCTTACGGAAGAAGGTAAAACCGGTGTATACCGTTCCTTCTGAACGCACGCCGGTGCGCCATTCACCGTATTCCACCGTGTCGGAGACCAGCGCCCAGTTCAGGCTGTTCACAAACGCTGAACCGAAAAACGCCAGGCAGGAAAACGCGACAAAACTGACCGAGCCGCCGCCAAAGAAGTAGTTGAGAAGATCGCCGATAACCCAAACCAGCAGGCCGCCGATGTAGACCTTTTTCTTGCCGAAGCGTCTTACCGCGCCGGGCATTAAAAAGACGCCGATGAAAATGCAGCCCATGCTGAAAAAACCCATCCAGGAGAGGAGGATCGGGTCATTCAGTACGTACTGGGTGTAATACACCTGGATCGCCAGCTTAACGTTGAAAGCGCCCAGGGTGCAGAGATTCGCGATACATAAAATGAACAGCGGACGGTTCCCGGCAATGGCGCGAAACGACTGGAGCAGCCCCGGTTTTTCGGTCGCTTCAACCGGTTTTACCTCCACATAACGCTCTTTGACGCCTGCGTAGCAGAGCCACATAAACAGCAGGCCAAACAGTGAGAACAGCGTGGCGGCGAAAATATAGCTTAGCTGTGCGTTCCCTTCGATCAGATTCATCACCGGAACAAAACCGACGGTGCACAGCAGCAGGCCGAGCGTGGCGCCGCCCTGACGCCAGGCGGCAAGCGAGGCGCGCTCATCCGGGTTTTTGGTAATGGCGGGCACCATCGCGCCGTACGAACAGTTCATCATGCTGAAGAACAGGCCGTACAGCATAAACAGCACCGTCGCCATCACCGTCTTACCGGTAATTTCAAACGGCGTGCCGACAAAGTTGGCGATGGCCAGCAGGGTCACAGGAAACGCGGCATAGAGCACGAACGGACGGAACTTGCCTTTCGGGCCGATTTTACGCCGCGAGTCGAGCATAATCCCGGTGCCCATATCGGTGAAGGCGGTAAAGAATTTGGCGATCAGGAAAATAATACCGCCATACGTGCCCGGTAGACCCAACACATCGGTATAAAACTTAAGTAAATAAAGCGTACCAATATCCAGCAGGATATTGGAGCCTAAATCACCCATCCTATAGGCAAGTTTTTCTTTAAACGGCAAGCGTAGGGTCGCCGGATTTGATGACGTTTGACTCATTATTTTTCTCCATATGCCCGTGAGTTTCCCCACGGGCGAGCCGTATTAGATAGTGCGTAAAGAGGCAAACAGTGATGCCCACTCGCTCTCTGCACGGTAAAAGACCGGAGGCCTGCCGAGCGGCGCGTCCACGGTAATCTCGCCGCCGCGAAGCGTTTCTCCCGTCCACGCGTTGATCCAGTTATCCTCAGGCAGATATAGCGTCCAGTCGCGGCGTCCTTGTTCGTGGACCGGCGCAACCAGCAGGTCGCGACCCAGCAGATACTGGTATTTCAGGGTGTAGGTCTGCGCATCGTCCTCGTAGTGCAGGAACAGCGGGCGCATGACCGGCAGACCGGTTCTGGCGTTCTGCGCCACCGCCTGTTTGAGATACGGTTTCAGGGTGGTAAAGACGGTTGTCATACGGGCAAAGTGGGCGATAGTTTCCGCGTCGCCATCAAACTGCCAGTTATCGCCGGGGCGGTTCCCTTCGTGGGTACGCATCATCGGGGTGAAGGCGCTGAAGTCACACCAGCGCAGCAGCAGCTCTTTACTGCGCTTCATGTCGAACAGGGTGGTATAACCGCCAATATCGCTGTGATGCAGACCGTGACCCGTCATCGCCAGCGACAATGCGGCAGGCACCACGGAGGCAAGACCGTCGTCCAGACTCCAGTCGACGTTCTGATCGCCCGCCCACATCATGGTGGAGTATTTTTGGCTGCCGGTATAACCCGCACGCATAAAGAACAGGATCTCGCCCAGCTTGCCGGTCTCTTGTAGCGCTTCGTAGTTACATTTCGCCCACAGCGCCGGCCAGGCGTTATGCATAATTTCCGCGCTGACGCCGTTATGCAGGTAAGTGTCGGTTGGCAGGTATTCCCCGAAATCCGCCATCCAGCCGCCGCAACCCAGCTCAATCATGTTTTTCTTGATGACATTCTTGAACCAGTCATAGGCTTCAGGATTGGTCAAATCCACGACGCCGCCATAAAACTCGCCGAACTCAACCAGATAGTCATCGCCCGCAGCGTCTTTTGCCAGATAACCGTGTCTGGCCGCTTCGGCGCAAAGATCTTTATCGCTGGCGACGTAAGGATTGATGTAGGAGAGGAACTGCACGCCTTCTTCTTGCCACTGCTTGATACGGGTATCCAGTTGCGGATAGTTGTCGCTGTTCCACTTCCAGTTCCACATCACGCGTTTGCCGAAAGAGGTCATGCGGATGCCGGACCAGTCCTGCGCCCAGATGCCATTCACCTTCACGCCTGCGTTGCGCATGGTGTCCAGCTTCTGCTGGCAGACGTCGGTGCCGCCCTGAATGCCGAGCGTCACGCCGTCGTAAACCCAGTCCGGCAACACCGGCTGGCGGCCTAACAGCGCCGTCAATTTTTCCAGCAGGGCGATGTAGCTGTCGGCGCATTCAAAACGCAGGGTGGCGTTGTCTTCCCATAGCGCCAGCTCATGGTATTCCGGCACGCTAAAGTCGAAATTCATGTAGCAGCTGTTATCGACGTGGCAGTAGTACTTTTGCGTGCTGACAAAAGTGGGCTGTGGGAAAAAGGTCCAGTAGTAATCCCCGCCCGCGTTTTCTTTGCAGTCCGCCTGCCAGGTGACATAGCTGTTTTTGTTGCGCCCGACGCCTTGTTCGCTGGTCCAGAGCGGGAAAGGCTTGCCGCGCAAATCGAAATAAGAGAATTGTTCGCCGCAGCCATAGATGTGATCTTCTGGCTGGGCGGCCAGGCGTAACCAGATGCGGTTATGGGTAAGATCGCTGTTTTGCAGTTTCAGCGTCAGGCGGCCCGCCTCATCGGTGGCGATGTGTAACGCCGCGCTGATGGCATCGCCGCGATTGAAATGGATCAACCAGCCATCCGGGGACTGGTTTATCGTTGCGTCAGTCAGCGCGATTTTCTCATTCAGCTTATCTTTTATGCTGAAATTACCGCGAAACATGTCGATATCGGCGACGCCGGTACCAATCCACAGGCAGGGATTTTCTGCGCTGTGGGATAGCAACAGACGATCTTGCCAGCTCAGGGTGAAGCCGTCATCGGTTGTTGTCAGGGTGATATTGTGTAGGGTATGCATAAGTTTTCTATCCTCAATGTTGCCGGACGGCAGCGCTCTTGCCTACGGTTAGCACGGCGCTCGTCGGCCGGATAAGACGCCTTAACGTCGCCATCCGGCATGTCATATTGTTATTTCGCGTTGCTATCCAGCAGGCCCGCAGCAACGGCGGGCGCCAGCCCCGGCGCCAGCGGCAGGCGCGGGATCACCAGGCAGTGCAGCAGGTGGTAAATATCCTGCTTGCCGTCCCACACTTTGGTGGTCACCTGGTTATTGGTATCCAGCTCCTGCCACCACGAACCGTTCTCGTAGTCCATCAGATAAGTGATGCAGTAATCCCACCACTTCTGATACCAGGCTTCGTATTGGCTATCGCCGGTGAGGGTATACAGGGCGTAAGCGGTGCCCATTGCTTCCACAATCGGCCAGCGTACTCTTTCACGTACAATCGGTTTGCCGTCCCAGTCCACGGAGTAGACGAAGCCGTCTGCGCCATCGGGCGCCCAGGCGTCGCGAAGGGTGGCGTGGAATAACCCTTTGGCATCTTCCAGCAGCCAGGCGGGCGGAGTTTCAAAACGCGCTTCCAGGGCCGCATGCAGGTGCAGCATCAGGCGACCCCACTCGATCCAATGCCCCGGCGTGCCGCCGTAAGCGCGGAAACGGTGGGCAGGGTTATCTTTGTTGTAATCGCGGATGGGGTTCCACTGCGCATCGAAGTGCTCGTTGACGCGGTAGTCGCCGTTGCGGGCCACATCGTGAATAATGACGGAGGCGATGCGCAGCGCGCGGTCGAGCCATTTACGATCGTGGGTCACGTCGTACACGATCAAAAAAGCCTCTACGGCATGCATGTTGGCGTTGCCGCCACGGTAATCTTCGGTCTGGCTGAAGGCTTCGTCCCAGGACTCCAGGCACATCTGCTCCTCTTCGCTCCAGAAGTATTTTTCGATGACCTCGATCGCGTCATCCAGCAGTTTTCTGGCCTGTGGATGGCCCGTGGTGACGGCGCTTGCCGCCCCTAGCAGGACGAAGAAATGCTGATATCCCTGTTTGGAGGCGTCCATCACGCCTTCATCGTTTACACAGGCATACCAGCCGCCGTAGCGCCGATCGCGTAACGCGCCGTTCAGCGCGTTAATACCATGGTCGACTAACTGATATGCGCCCGGACGGCCCATCGATGCGGCAACGGAATAAACGTGCAGCATACGGGCGGTAATCCACAGGTGCGTACCCATCTCCGCTCTGATCTGTCCCTGATTTCCCAGCCAGCCGAAACCGGTAGGTACTGCGGATTTTTTCCCAAAGTCAAAAATGCGATCGGTTTCTTGCTCCAGCCAGCGGTTGTGGCTCAACGTGTTAAACCATTTCATGCTTTCATCCTCACATTAACGACGGCGGGCCATCATTTCGTCGACGATCTCACCCAAACGCTGCAACTTAGGCACAGAAATATCACGCAGCATCAGTTCGGTATCCGGCAGGCCAATCACCGATGACCAGACGGCGCGACCCGCCAGAAAACCGGATGCGCCCGCGGTCATTGCGACTCTGACCGCCCGAGGGAACAATTTTTCATCAATACCGGAGGAGAGGATGACCCACGGCATATTGATATGCTCGTTCAGGCGCTGTGACGCGGCGAGAAGGTCGTGCTGCGCGCCTTTGCCGTACAGCGGCATTTCAACTTTGTAGAGATCCGCGCCGCTGTCGCCCAACTCTTTCGCGGCATCAATGATGGCCTGTTCACGGTCGAACTTATCGCCACGGCGAGGTGGGCGCACAACCGGTTCGATAATGCTCACCAGACCATTGCTGTGGCACATCTCATTAAATTCTTTGACCATATCAAGACGCTGTTGGGCATCTTCATCGCTGCGCCAGAGCACCAGCAGTTTTAGCGCTTTACCGCCGTCTTGCTTTATCGCTTGTGGATTGATCTTTTTATCAATGACGACGCTATCGACAGGAATGCCATTGCCGGGAATGAACGCATCGGCGGCGACGATCATGGCGCAGTTTTTTGCAATCGCGTTTTGCTCCACCACCTGGCGGTAACAGAACTGTTGGTCAATCAGAATGGCGGAGGCATAAGGAGACAGCGCTTTTGCGGCATTCACTTTGAAATCCGTCAGTACGCTGTCGGCAATAGGAGACTTCGCACCAGCAGCTGCAAACATTAAGCGCATCGCTTCACGCTGATCGACCGCCAGCATGGCAAAGCCGCCGGATGCGCGCGTAATGTCTTTGATGGTGTAGTTGTTCATTCAGTTTTCCTTTATTCAGTCGTTACATTTTGAATTTGTTCGGTAATCCGGCGCTGTTACGCACCTGTTCGAGAATGGCTGTCCAGTCTTCCCGGCCACGACCGGCAGCGCGAGCCTGGTTATAAACTTCACGGGATGCGGCGCCGAGCGGCATCGGCACATGCAGTTGGTTGGCAACATCCAGCGCAATCCCCAGGTCTTTGTGCGCCAGATCGATCATGAAGGAGGGAGAAAGGTCGCCTTTCAGCACTTTGTTCGGCCAGGAGGTGGTGAAGTGGCCTTTGCCTGCCGGGGTTCCGCTCATCACTTTTAACGCGACGTCGAAGGAGAGGCCCAGCGCTTCGCATAACGCGGCGGCTTCGGCAGAAAGCGCATTCAGCGCGATGCTCATATAGTTATTGATAAGCTTTACGCGAATCCCCATGCCGGGGCCGCCAGCGTTAATCAATTCATTGCCCATCGCCATCAGTACCGGCGTTGCGCGCTCCACCTGTTCTGCGCTGCCGCCTGCCAGTAATAGCAACGTCCCCGCAATGGCGTGATCGGACGTTCGACCGACCGGGACATCCATCATGCTGAACCCTCTGGCGCGCATATCTGCGATAAGTTTGTCCGTCTGTAGCGGATGGATGGTGGACATATCGATCACCAGCGCGTCCTGCGACAAGCCTTCGCAAACGCCTTGATCGCCGAATAACACGCTGCGAACGAGATCGCCATTAGGCAGCATTGTGATGACAAACTCGGCCTCTTTCGCCGCCTGCGCCGGGCTGCTGGCCGGACGAGCGCCTTTTTCCACCAGGGTCTGTATGGCGTCGGGGTTCACATCAAAGACGCTGAGCTGATGGCCCTGCTTGAGCAAATTACTCGCCATGGGCGAACCCATCTGGCCTAATCCGACAAATGCAATCACTGCCATATCGTTCTCCTGAAACGTGAATGTCATTTTTTGTCACTTGCGTGACGCTGATTTTGTCTGTTTTTGATCGTATTTGTAATTTATAGTCAAAAAATTGACAGCCGTCACTTTTTAAACATTTTGCGAAATTAAAATAATCGCATCCCGAAATGCTTAAGGAATGACCATGATTCGTGTTGCTTGTGTGGGTATCACCGTGATGGATCGCATCTATTACGTTGAAGGTTTACCGACTGAAGGAGGTAAATATGTGGCGAAACGTTATACGGAAGTGGGCGGCGGGCCTGCTGCAACTGCCGCAGTGGCTGCGGCGAAACTGGGGGCGCAGGTGGACTTTATTGGGCGTGTGGGAGATGACGACACCGGAAACAGCCTGCTGGCGGAGCTGGAATCCCTGGGGGTAAATACCCGCTATACCCGGCGTTACGCGGGGGCGAAGTCCTCACAGTCTGCGGTCATCGTCGATGCGAAAGGGGAGCGGATTATCGTCAATTATCCCAGCCCGGATTTATTGCATGACGCTGACTGGCTTAATGAGATCGACTTTTCTCAATGGGATGTGGTGCTGGCGGATGTTCGTTGGCATGAAGGGGCGAAACGGGCGTTCACGCTGGCGCGCCGGGCCGGAGTCATGACGGTTCTGGATGGCGATGTGACGCCACAGGACATCAGCGAGCTGGTGGCGTTAAGCGATCATGCCGCCTTCTCTGAACCGGGTCTGGCGCGCCTGACGGGAATACAGGATACCGTAAGCGCGTTAAAAAAATCACAAATGCTCACAAATGGACATGTCTATGTCACGCGCGGCGGTGAAGGATGCGACTGGTTAGACGATAATGTCTTCCGGCATCAACCCGGATTCCTGGTAGAGGTGGTCGACACCACCGGCGCGGGGGATGTTTTTCACGGTGCGCTCGCCTTTAGCCTGGCGGGCGGAACGCCAATCGAAGAGGCCGTCAGGTTTGCCAGCGGCGTGGCCGCACTGAAATGCACCCGACCAGGCGGGCGTGCCGGAATCCCTGACTGTGATCAAACCCGATCTTTTCTGTCACTTTTTGTATAAAATGTAAGGCAATGGTTTTTCGAGGAATTTGCATGAGTCTTACTGAACTGACCGGTAACCCACGGCATGATCAGTTGCTGGCGCTGATTGGCGAGCGCGGTTACATGAATATTGACGAACTGGCTGGCCTGCTGGATGTGTCCACGCAGACCGTGCGTCGCGATATCCGCAAACTGAGCGATCAGGGATTGATTACGCGTCATCACGGTGGCGCGGGACGGGCTTCCAGCGTTGTGAATACCGCCTTTGAGCAGCGAGAAGTCTCCTGGACGGAAGAGAAAAAAGCCATCGCGGAAGCGGTGGCGGACTATATTCCAGACGGCTCCACGGTCTTTATCACCATTGGTACGACCGTTGAGCAGGTAGCGCGGGCGCTGTTAAACCACAATCATCTGCGCATTATCACTAACAGCCTGCGTGTGGCGCATATTCTGTACAATAATCCGCGTTTTGAAGTGATGGTGCCTGGCGGAACGCTTCGCCCGCATAACAGCGGCATTATCGGCCCTTCTGCGACGGCGTTTGTGGCGGGGTTTCGTGCGGACTATCTTGTCACCAGCGTCGGTGCGATAGAAAGCGATGGCGCGTTGCTGGAGTTTGACGTCAATGAAGCCAGTGTGGTGAAAACCATGATGGCTCACTCCCGGCATATCCTCCTTGCTGCCGATCATACGAAATACCATGCTTCCGCAGCGGTAGAGATTGGCAACGTGTCGCAGGTAACGGCGCTGTTTACTGATGAGTACCCAGGCCCGGCATTGCATAACCTGCTTCAGTCACAGCAGGTTGAGATTGTCCAGGTTAGCCCAGGCCAGGATGACGCAACGTCAGTCTGAAGGGGTTATAAACAGAACCGTCTTTTTAGACGGTTCTTTTTCACCTTTTTGTCAAATATATAATCATCCTGGTGGTGATATAAAAATCTTAAAATAAAAACCGCCTGCTTATTGTTACCCTGATAGCTGTTGTTTTATAAGGCGTTTATTTTCCTGCCGGGAATGCTTTTATTCTATAAAAATAGTTATTAAGAATAATGCAAATAAATAAGGTGCATTTTATTTACTGTTATCTCATGAGCCCCTGCCGTACATTGACAGATTAAATGAATACTTGTATTTATTCTGCTAAGGTGACAATTCATTACGCCTTTGAACTCTGACTCTTTAATTATTTAAAGATGAGCGGATGGATTTCGCCTTTTATAAATATCTTATGCACGCGTCTTTGATGCTTTTATCCGAATAAAAAAGCCTTACGGAAAAGGTGGCTCTCATGAAATCTTCTCGTCTTATTCAAAAAACGCCGATCCCGGCAAAGCTCGCGCTCTGTATCGCCAGTGCGCTGGCGTTGAGCGGGCAGGCTGTAGCAGGATGTAGTTACACGTCTACCGCACAACTATTTTGTGACAATACAACTATATATCACTATGGTAATCCGCTCGGAGGAGCTGCAAGGGATTACAGTGGATTTGATGAAGTCCGTATTGATACTACCTCAGAAGGAACTACTTCAGGATTAACTGGCTGGGGTGTCTATATTGATAACATTGGCTATAAATTTAAAAATCTGGTTATCAATACAACAGGCACCGCAGCAGATGGAATCCACTCTAAAAATGCAGGCGGTAAACTGGTCGCAGATAATATCTATATTACCGCAACAGGAAGTAGTGCTGATGGAATAAATATTGGTCGCGAGTTACAGGCTGATTATTCAATTGTTGAAGTCAATGGTGATGTAACGGTTGATGCTGAAAATGGAATGGGGCTACGCGCCAACGCGTCTGCGAATAAAGACAACGCCCAGTCATCAATAATTATCCATGGTGATACTGATATTGTTACCCGTGGTCCTGGTGGCGCGAATACGGGATACGGGATCTATGCAGGTAGAGATCCCGCGCAATTTACAGGTACAGCAAAAGGCGATGCGAGTATTACGGTTAATGGCACCGCATCAGTCGCGACGTCAGGGCGTAGTGCTCATGCGGTATATGTGGCCCGTAAAGGGTTAATAAACATTAATAATGTGGATTTGAAAACCTCCGGCGTGAGCGCACATGGCGTTTATGCGTATTCATCTACTGATTCTGCAACGGTAAACCTTAGCGGTGATAGTAAAATTCAGGTTACTGATAGCGGCGCTTATGCCATTTACGCCTATGGTTCACAGGCGTTAGTTCGCTCGTGGGATTATGCTACCGATAGTGCTGGCTCTGGCGTATACGACATTGAAGGAAATTTACGCGCATATTACGGCGGTACGATGGATCTGCGGATGGAAGAGGGGAGCCGTTTTGTGGGGCAAACGGATTCTTCACAACAAAATAGTAACGCGAACTACCATGGTACGCTGGATCTGGATATAAACGGTGCAAACAGCGAATGGACGATGACCGGGAACTCTGTGGTCTCTACTCTGACGCTGAACCAGGCCACATTGCGTTATAGCGCAGATGGCGTGTCCCGCGATGACGAAAGTACCTTTAAAACCCTGACCGTGATGGGCAACTACACCGGCACAGATGCGTTACTGGTGTTGAACACCGTGCTTGAAGGCGATGATTCTTTTACCGATAAACTGATCGTCAAAGGGGATACCTCCGGCAATACCAATGTAGGCATCAATAACATCGGCGGTGTGGGCGATCTGACCCTTAACGGTATTGAGATTGTGGACGTTGAGGGCGTTTCCGACGGAACGTTCACCAAAGCAGGACGTATTGTGGCGGGCGGCTATGACTATGACGTGGTGAAAAATGCCAGTAACTGGTATCTCACCAGCCAGCTAAGCCCGGTGGAGCCAGAACCAGAACCTGAGCCGGAACCGGAACCAGAAAACCCGGACCCGGTCGATCCACCAACACCGCCGGGACCGGTTGACCCGGTGGACCCGCCAGCACCACCAGGGCCGGTTGATCCCGTGGAACCACCAACGCCGCCAGGGCCGGTTGATCCCGTGGAACCACCAA
Organism: Citrobacter sp. CK202; assembly: GCF_030333225.1. Classification (NCBI taxonomy): domain Bacteria; kingdom Pseudomonadati; phylum Pseudomonadota; class Gammaproteobacteria; order Enterobacterales; family Enterobacteriaceae; genus Citrobacter; species Citrobacter sp. CK202. The sequence continues at coordinate 95,163 of NZ_JAOWGI010000027.1, read as the reverse complement.
CGCCGCCAGGGCCGGTCGATCCTGTTGAGCCCCCTGCGCCACCAGAGCCGCCGCTGCCGCCAGCGCCTGAACCTGGTGAACATCAATACCGCCCGGAGTTTGGTAGCTATCTGGCGAACAACTATGCCGCCAATACGCTGTTTATCACCCGTCTGCACGATCGCCTGGGTGAAACCCAGTACACCGACATATTAACGGGCGAGCAGAAAGTGACCAGCATGTGGATGCGTAACGTAGGTGGTCATATGCGCTTTACTGATGGCAGCAAGCAACTGAAAACGCAGGCTAATCGCTATGTATTGCAGATTGGCGGCGACCTGGCGCAGTGGAGCAGCGATAGTCTCGACCGCTGGCATCTGGGTGTGATGGCAGGTTATGCCAATCATAAAAGTAAAACGCATAACACCCATAATGGCTACGCTTCACGCGGTCATGTGAACGGCTACAGCGCGGGGTTGTATGCGACGTGGTATGCGAATGAAGCGGATAAAACCGGGACGTATCTGGATAGCTGGGTGCTCTATAACTGGTTTGATAACACCGTGCAGGGTGACCATCTTGCCAGTGAAAAATACAAATCTGACGGTATCACGGCATCCATCGAAGGGGGATACACCTTCCTGATAGGCGAAAGCGAGCGTACGAGTTACTGGCTCCAGCCAAAAGCCCAGGTGACCTGGATGGACGTGCAGGCTGACTCGCACCGTGAAAGCAACGGCACTCAGGTGAAAGACAAAACTGACGGCAACCTGATGACCCGACTCGGTGTGCGTGCATACCTGAAGAGCCATAACGCCATTGATGATGGCAAAGACCGCGAGTTTCAGCCGTTTGTTGAAGCAAACTGGCTCCACAATACCCATAACCAGAGCGTCCAGATGGGGGCGATCCGGGATGAAATCAGCGGCACCAAAAATATTGGTGAGCTGAAAGTTGGTGTGGAAGGGCAAATTAACCCGCGTTTGCAGGTGTGGGGGAATGTAGCTCAGCAGGTAGGCGACAACAGTTACAGTGATACCGCAGCGATGTTGGGGGTGAAATACAGCTTCTGAACCATAACGGCGGATAGCTTACCGGGTCTACGGACTATTTTGTAGGCCGGATAAGGCAAAGCCGCCATCCGGCAGGTCGCCCGGTGGCGCTACCGCTTACCGGGCCTACGGGCTGTTTTGTAGGCCGGATAAGGCATAGCCGCCATCCGGCGAAAAGTGTTAAGGCGATGCATTGCATCGCCTTTTTTCCGTTTGCGTTAGTCGATTTTTTCCCTGTCCGGCGCATAGTCAAACTCCTGCTTTCCCGCTACAGTTATTCATCCACGGCTTGCAAGGAGAGGATCATGCTCTATATCTTTGATTTAGGTAATGTGATTGTCGATATCGACTTCAACCGCGTGTTAGGTGCATGGAGTGACCTGAGCCGTGTCCCGCTGGCTTCGTTGAAGCAAAGTTTTACGATGGGAGAGGCGTTTCATCAGCATGAGCGGGGGGAGATCACTGATGAAGCCTTCGCAGAAGCGCTGTGCCATGAGATGGCGTTACCGCTGAGCTATGAGCAATTTTCCCACGGCTGGCAGGCGGTATTTGTCGCATTACGGCCCGAGGTTATCGACATCATGCATAAGCTTCGCGAGCAGGGGCATCGTGTCGTCGTATTGTCTAATACCAACCGTCTGCATACGACCTTCTGGCCGGATGAATACCCTGAAGTTCGCCAGGCTGCCGATCATATTTATCTGTCCCAGGAATTGGGCATGCGTAAACCTGAGGTGCGGATTTACCAGCATGTTTTGCAGACAGAAGGTTTTTCTGCCGCCGATACGGTCTTTTTTGACGACAACGCCGATAATATAGAAGGGGCTAACCAGTTGGGGATCACCAGTATTCTGGTGACGGATAAAACGACCATCCCGGACTATTTCGCGAAGTTGTTATGCTAAAAAACGTGCATCAAAAAGCCAGGCATCATACGCGTCCAGTCAGGGCCTGGCTTAAACTGTTGTGGCAGCGCATTGACGAGGACAATATGACCACCCTCGCGGGGAACCTGGCCTATGTCTCGTTGCTCTCGTTAGTGCCGTTGATCGCCGTCGTTTTTGCGCTTTTCGCCGCCTTTCCCATGTTTTCCGACGTCAGCCTCCAGTTACGCCATTTTATTTTTGCTAACTTCATCCCGGCGACGGGAGATGTTATTCAGCGTTATATTGAGCAGTTCGTCGCAAATTCCAACAAAATGACGGCGGTAGGCGCTTGTGGACTGATCGTCACGGCGCTGTTGCTGATGTATGCCATCGACAGCGCCCTGAACACCATCTGGCGTAGCAAACGCACGCGTCCAAAAGTGTATTCTTTCGCCGTTTACTGGATGATCCTGACCCTGGGGCCACTGCTGGCGGGCGCCAGCCTGGCGATCAGCTCCTATCTGCTTTCTCTGCGCTGGGCCAGCGAGCTCAACACGGTTATCGATAACGTCCTGAGGGTATTCCCTCTGATTCTCTCCTGGATTTCGTTCTGGCTGCTGTACAGCATTGTGCCGACCACGCGCGTACCAAACCGCGATGCTGTTGTCGGCGCTTTTGTCGCAGCGGTACTGTTCGAAGCAGGAAAGAAAGGATTCGCGCTTTATATCACCATGTTCCCGTCATATCAGTTGATTTACGGCGTGCTGGCGGTTATCCCCATTTTGTTTGTCTGGGTGTACTGGACATGGTGTATCGTCTTGCTTGGTGCCGAAATAACTGTCACTCTCGGGGAATACCGCAAACTCAAACAAGCCGCAGAACAAGAAGAAGCAGACCAATCATGATTGCATTAATTCAGCGCGTAACCCGTGCCAGCGTCACCGTGGAGGGCGAGGTGACGGGTGAAATCGGCCAGGGACTTTTAGTGTTATTAGGTGTCGAAAGGGATGATGACGAACAGAAAGCGAATCGCCTGTGCGAGCGCGTGCTCGGTTATCGAATTTTTAGCGATGCCGAAGGCAAGATGAATCTCAACGTGCAACAGGCGGGGGGAAGCGTGCTGGTGGTGTCGCAATTTACGCTGGCTGCCGATACCGAACGCGGTATGCGACCGGGCTTCTCAAGAGGCGCCGCGCCGGATCGCGCTGAAGCGCTGTATGAATACTTTGTTGAGCGCTGCCGCCAACAGGAAATGAACACGCAAACCGGACGTTTCGCTGCTGATATGCAGGTCTCGCTGGTCAATGATGGCCCCGTAACGTTCTGGCTACAGGTATGAGCCAGCTTCCGGCGTGGCCGCGGGTAACAAGAGAGAGTACAGCTATGTATCACCTTCGAGTACCGCAAACAGAAGAAGAATTAGCACGTTACTACCAGTTTCGCTGGGAAATGCTGCGCAAACCGCTCCACCAGCCGAAAGGCTCCGAACGCGATGCCTGGGATGCGATGGCGCATCATCAAATGGTGGTGGATGAAGAGGGGAACCTGGTTGCGGTAGGGCGTTTGTATATCAATGCGGATAACGAAGCTTCTATTCGTTTCATGGCCGTTGAACCGTCTGTTCAGGATAAAGGGCTGGGAACGTTGATGGCGATGACCCTGGAGTCCGTGGCGCGCCAGGAAGGGGTAAAACGCGTCACCTGTAGCGCCCGTGAAGATGCGGTAGCGTTCTTCGCCAAACTTGGCTTTGTGAATCAAGGGGAAATCACGACCCCGCAAACCACGCCGGTTCGCCATTTTCTGATGATTAAACCGGTCGCGACGCTGGATGACATTCTGCACCGTGGCGACTGGTGTGGGCAGCTTCAGCAGGCTTGGTATGAGCACATCCCGTTAAGTGAAAAAATGGGGGTGCGCATTCAGCAGTACACTGGTCAGAAATTTATTACGACCATGCCTGAAACGGGCAATCAGAATCCGCACCACACGTTGTTTGCCGGGAGTTTGTTTTCACTGGCAACGCTTACCGGCTGGGGGCTGATCTGGCTCATGCTGCGCGAGCGTCATCTGGGCGGTACGATTATTCTCGCCGATGCGCATATTCGCTACAGCAGGCCCATCAGCGGCAAACCCAGCGCAATTGCCGATCTGGGGTCGTTGAGCGGCGATCTGGACAGGTTGGCGCGAGGCCGTAAAGCACGCGTGCAACTGCAAGTGGAGTTGTTTGGCGACGAGACGTCAGGCGCAGTTTTTGAAGGTATTTATATCGTATTGCCGGCAAAACCGTTTGGCCCCTATGAAGAGGGCGGCAACGAGGAAGAGTAGGATAAAGGGGGTAATCCTCCTTTATTCGATATTTTACTCCCTTAATCTATATGGATATACAGCGTTATAACCTGGTTTTTAGCGAAAAGAAACGGGGAGTGCTGACGAGGTTGCAATTCTGGAAAGCGGCTCGTAAAAGCAAAAATCGCGCTCATAAAGTCTTTTTTCTGGTCTTTCATCAGTGTATGTTGTTTGAAAATTAATCGCCAATGATATACTGGAGGTATATATGAGTATGATGGCTGGAATGGAAATGGGCAGAATATTACTTGATTTATCCGATGAAGTTATCAAGCGGCTTGATGACCTCAAACAACAGCGTAATCTTCCGCGAGCAGAGCTATTACGCGAAGCAGTTGAACAATACCTGGAAAGGCAGGGACAAGCCGAAACCACTATTTCCGATGCGCTGGGGCTCTGGCAAGGTTGCGAAGAAGATGGCGTTGAATACGAAAGGAAACTTCGCGAGGAGTGGTGATGATTAAAGGTCCGGTGTTGTTTGACACCAATATTCTCATTGATTTATTTAGCGGGCGTGGTGAAGCGAAGAAGGCTCTCGAAGCTTACTCACCCCAGAATGCCATTAGTCTCATTACCTGGATGGAAGTGATGGTAGGGGCAAAAAAATACCATCAGGAATCCCGCACACGTATAGCATTGAGCGCTTTTAACGTTATCGGCGTTTCACAGGATATTGCCGAAAGAAGTGTCAGTCTCAGGCAGGAATACGGGATGAAGTTGCCGGATGCGGTTATTCTGGCTACAGCGCACATTCATCGTTTTGCGCTCGTGACGCGCAATACAAAGGACTTCGCGGGGATTCCGGGAGTCATTACGCCTTATCATTTATAAGCCGGGCGGCACGCGCCACCCGACCTGACGTCAGAATTACTCCCCTTCGCCCGGGAACAGGAACGGGTTGATGGAACTGCGGGCAAAGCCCTCTTGCTCCATGCGCGCGTCCAGCACCAGTGAGGCGAGATCGTCGGCGACGGCTTCCACTTTCGGGTCTTTTTCCTGATACAGAATTTTCAGGTAAGTACCGCAGTCGCCACAGCTTTCTGCTTTAATCGACGCCTGTTCGTTATCCAGCGACCAGTAGTGCAGATCGCGACTCTGCTCGCAGTTGCTGCATTTGACGCGCACCACATGCCACTCGGTTTCGCACAGGTTGCAGTGCAGGTAACGCAGACCCTGCGTGGTGCCGATTTGCACCATGCTGGAAACCGGCATTGAGCCGCACACCGGGCAATACTGACGCTGTTCGCCGTACTCCGCACGGGCTTTACCGGGGATCAGGCTGGCCATTTGCGCCCAATAGAGCGACAGCGCCGCCCAGATAAACGGGGCCTTATCACTGCTGACGGAGGCAAAATCGGATTCAAACAGCGCGCTCGCCATTTGCTCCAGTTCCTGTTCCGAAGCCTTCTCCAGATTTTCGATTACCGCCAGCGCGGGGCCGCTCATCTCCGGTTTCAGCTCAGCAATCAGCGAATGCAGCAGTTTCTGCCAGTGCTTATCGCGCGGTAAAACGTGAATGTCCAGCGGCGGTTTGCCCTGCGCGTTCGCTTCTTTGATGCGCGCGGTCAGATCCATCTCCAGCGGATGGTCGTACAGCACCACTTCCTGGGCATGTGCGATCAGCGCGGCAAAGCGCAGGTAATCGCCCAGCGGGTTGTTTTCGGCCAGCTCGCGCAGACGCTCGGCGCGGCGGTTATACAAATTTTTGAGCCGGGGGAACAATAACGGCGGAATCATATCCGCCGTACGTTTCTCGCTCTTCTCCAGCTCATCTTGCGGGATTATGCGAATACTCATTCAGATGACTTTTCCTGTTTCTGGCGGACTTCACGGTACCAGCGCGGGTGATGTTTCTTCGCCCATGACCGGGTTACCCATCCCTCCACCATCGCGGTAATGGTGCCTTTCACCCAGAGGGCGGCGTAAATGTGCACCATGATAACCACAATTAACGCTACTGCGGCAAATGAATGCAGCATTAACGCGAATCGGATCACCGGGATTGAGAAAGCAGGCGCAAAATACGGACGCCAGATGATCACTCCGCTGACCAGCAACAGGACCAGGAAAATAATCGCCGCCCAGAATACGCATTTCTGGCCGAAGTTATAACGTCCGGTGTCGCCGACTTCCTCGTTGACGACGATCTTACGAATATTCTTCGCCCAAAAGATATCATCCCGATTGATTAGATTGTGGTGCCAGTAACGGAAAAACATGATGATGAATGAGGCGAACATGATCACGCCCACGAACGGGTGCACAATGCGCGCCAGCTGTGGGGTGCCCATGATATGCATCAGCCAGTTGAAGGACGGGAACAAAAAGCCCAGTCCGCTCACCGCCGCCAGTACGAAACAGAAGGCGGTGATCCAGTGGTTGATGCGTTCCGGCGCCGTATAGCGCACGATGGTGTCACGTCGTTTCATTTGCGCACCTCGTCTTTCTCTTCATGCAGATTGTCTTCTTCCTCATCTGCACGGTTCGGGCCGACACCGACATAGTGGAAGATGCTGGCCGCAAAGGTCGCAGCAAAGCCGACCGCTGCGAGAGGTTTCCAGATGCCTTTCCAGAATTTCACCGTCGCGCTGATTTCCGGGTTTTCCGGCAGACCGTGGTACAGATTCGGTTTGTCGGCATGGTGCAGCACGTACATGACGTGAGTACCGCCGACGCCTGCCGGATCGTACAGACCTGCATTGTCGTAACCACGGGTTTTCAGCTCAGCCACACGTTCGCCTGCCAGCGTTTTCATCGCCTCTTTGGAACCAAAGTGGATAGCGCCAGTCGGGCAAGTCTTCACGCAGGCCGGTTCTTGCCCCACCACCACGCGGTCAACGCACAGCGTACATTTATAAACGCGGTTGTCGTCCGGGTTGAGGCGCGGCACATCGAACGGACAACCGGCGATGCAGTAGCCGCAGCCGATGCACTGCTCAGACTGGAAGTCGACAATGCCGTTGGCATACTGAATAATAGCCCCTTCTGCCGGACATGCCTTCAGGCAGCCCGGATCGGCGCAGTGCATACAGCCATCCTTACGGATAAGCCATTCCAGTTTGTCGTCTTGCTCCACTTCCGAGAAGCGCATCACCGTCCAGGATTTTGCGGTCAGATCAGCCGGGTTGTCGTACACCCCGATGTTGCTGCCCACTTCATCACGGATGTCGTTCCATTCCGAACAGGCCACCTGACAGGCTTTACAGCCAATACAGGTGGTGACGTCGATAAGCTTCGCCACCTCTTGCTGGTGATCCCGCGCCTGTGGCGCGGGAGTGAAACCGTTAGTCGCGGAACGACGAATGATGTCTTGCGATTGATAAGCCATAGGTCGTCTCCGTTACACCTTTTCCACATTCACCAGGAAGGACTTGAACTCCGGCGTCTGCGTGTTCGCATCACCGACGAATGGCGTAAGCGTATTGGCGATAAAGCCTTTTTTCGCCACCCCTTCGTAGCCCCAATGAATAGGAATACCGATGGTATCGATATCCTTGCCGTCTGCTTTCAGCGTGCGAATGCGCTTGGTCACTACCGCCTTGGCTTTGATATAGCCACGGTTGGAGGAGACTTTTACGGTATCGCCATGCGCGATGCCGAGCTTGTTCGCCAGCTTCTCGCCGATCTCCACAAACTGTTCCGGCTGCGCGATAGCGTTAAGCAGCGCGTGTTTGGTCCAGTAGTGGAAGTGCTCGGTCAGACGGTAAGTTGTTCCGACGTAAGGGAACTTATCGGCTTTACCCAACGCCTCTGCGTCGCCTTTAAAGATACGGGCGGCAGGGTTGGAGATAACGTTCGGGTGCAGCGGGTTCGTCCCCAGCGGCGTTTCAAACGGCTCGTAGTGTTCCGGGAACGGCCCTTCCGCCATCTTGTCGAGCGCGAACAGGCGACCCATCCCTTCCGGCTGCATGATGAACGGCCCGACGTTGCTACCCGGCGCAGCGGCGCTGTAGTCCGGGATATCCATCCCGCCCCATTTCGCGCCGTCCCATTTCAGGATTTGGCGCTTCGGATCCCACGGGTTGCCCTGTGGGTCTGCGGAGGCGCGGTTATACAGAATGCGGCGGTTCAGCGGCCATGCCCACGCCCACCCCAGCGTATTGCCGAGGCCTGACGGATCGGAGTTATCGCGGCGCGCCATCTGATTGCCTTCCGGCGTCCAGCTACCGGCGAAAATCCAGCATCCGCTGGAGGTGGTGCCATCGTCACGTAGCTGGGCGAACGAGCTGAGCTGTTGGCCTTTCTTCACGATCACCGCCCCCGTTGCCGGGTCGATAAGATCGGCCAGCGCTTTACCGTTACTTTCCATCGCCACTTCTTCCGAAGACGGTTCATGCGGCGTGGAGTAGTTCCAGGTCATATTCAGCACCTGTTCCGGGTTCGCGCCGCCTTGCTCGGCGTACATCTTACGCAGGCGTAAGAAGATACCGGCCAGGATCTCGCCGTCGGTTACGGCGTCGCCGGGGGCGTCCGCGCCTTTCCAGTGCCATTGCAGCCAGCGGCCGGAGTTGACGATAGAGCCGTTCTCTTCGGCGAAGCAGGTTGACGGCAGACGGAACACTTCGGTCTGGATTTTCGACGGATCAACATCGTTCGACTCACCGTGGTTTTGCCAGAAGGTGGACGTTTCGGTATTGAGCGGGTCGATAGTCACCAGGAACTTCAGTTTAGAGAGTGACGCAACCACTTTGTTTTTGTTCGGGAATGAGGCGACCGGGTTAAAGCCCTGGCAGAGATAGCCATTGACCTTGCCTTCGTTCATCATCTCGAAGTATTGCAGGACGTCGTACCCTTTGTCCCACTTCGGCAGCCAGTCGAAGCCCCAGTCATTGTCCTTCGTCGCGTTATCGCCAAAGAAGGCTTTCATCATAGAAACGAAGAATTTCGGGTAGTTGCTCCAGTAGTTGACCTGACCTTCCAGCAGCGGTTTTGGCGTGTTGGCGGCAAGGTAGGTTTGCAGGTCGGTCTGTTTTTCGCTGGGCAGCGTCATGTAACCCGTCAGGCTTTGCGACAGCAACCCTAAGTCAGTCAGCCCCTGAATGTTGGAGTGACCGCGCAGTGCGTTGACGCCGCCGCCAGCCATCCCCATGTTGCCGAGCAACAGTTGGATCATCGCCATCGTGCGGATGTTTTGCGCGCCGATGGAGTGCTGCGTCCAGCCGAGGGCATACAGGAACGACGCGGTTTTATCTTTGACGCTGGTTTCCGCAATGTATTCGCATACTTTCAGGAAATCGGCTTTCGGCGTGCCGCAGATATTTTCCACCACCTCCGGCGTATAGCGGGAAACGTGCTGCTTGAGCAGGTTCCACACGCAGCGAGGATGTTGCAGCGTGGTATCGCGTTTAGCGAAGCCATTTTCATCCAGTTCGTAGGCCCAACTGGTTTTGTCGTACTTGCGTTTATCCGCGTCATAGCCCGTAAACAGGCCATCTTCGAAGCCAAAATCTTCACGCACGATCAGGCTGGCGTTGGTATAGGCTTCGGTGTATTCGCGGTTGTATTTTTCGTTGTTCAGCAGGTACAGCAGTACGCCTGACAGGAAGGCAATGTCAGTACCGGAACGGATAGGGGCATAGAAATCGGCCACCGACGCCGTACGCGTGAAGCGAGGATCAATCACAATCAGCTTCGCGCCGTTGTGAATTTTAGCTTCCATCGCCCAACGGAACCCTACCGGGTGGGCTTCAGCGGCGTTACCGCCCATCACCACGATGAGGTTGGCGTTCTTCATGTCGACCCAGTGGTTGGTCATCGCACCGCGACCAAATGTTGGAGCAAGACTTGCTACCGTTGGTCCGTGTCAGACACGCGCCTGGTTGTCGACCGCGAGCATACCGAGCGCGCGGGAGAATTTTTGCGTTAAATAGCCGGTTTCGTTACTGGATGCGGAAGCGCACAGCATCCCGGTGGAGAGCCAGCGGTTAACGGTCACGCCTTCGGCGTTCTGCGCAACGTAGTTGGCGTCGCGGTCTTCTTTCATCAGTTTAGCGATGCGGTCGAATGCCTCATCCCAACTGATTTGCTGCCATTTATCTGAACCTGGCGCGCGGTATTCCGGGTATTTCAGGCGGCTTTCGGAGTGAATGAAGTCCACCAGACCGGCCCCTTTCGGGCAAAGCGCGCCACGGCTGACCGGATGATCCGGATCGCCCTCGATGTGGAAGATAGATGCTTTGGCGTTTTTTGCACCGTCGCCGAGGCTGTACATTAACAGCCCACAACCAACGGAACAGTAAGTGCAGGTGTTACGGGTTTCGCGGGTGCGCAGCAATTTATATTGCCGTGTTTCCGCTAGCGCTACGCTGGGTGCGAAACCCAGTGCCGCCGCCGTGGTGCCTGCCATACCGCCAGCGCAGATCTTAAAGAACTGCCTTCTGCTGACCTGCATGGTTTGCTCCTTGTTTCGACATTGCTATGTAGTTTTACTTTGCGGACCACCATGAAACCGGCCGCAAAGGGAAGAATTTGCGCATTCCCTCAGTTCCGGGAGGGATATAACTCAGGATACCATAATGTTGGTAGGTGTGTTCTGTTGCGGTTAAATAAAAGTGAATGAGTTTTCATGATGGCAACATGAAAATGTGATGTTTATCACATTGATGCATAATGACTGACGATCTTTGCAACCGAAAAAGCAGGAACTAATACTTTGGAGTTAATAAATTTCGCTGCGTAATCATCACTATGTTAAATAATTGTGTTGTTGTTCGAAAAGAGATGAGGTATCAGCATTCTTTATCGGTAGTTCTGGATGGATCGACTTTTCTGGCGGTAGATAATATTTATTATTTATACAATAACGGGATTTAATCTTTTATATGAATCATTGTATATGTTTGGTGAATATATATAAGGATTTCCTTTGAGGATTTTCCTGGAATAAATTCTTAAAAATAATCTTTCGATTGTATGGTTTTTTGACAAATGATAAATTTCGCCAACCAATATTGTATGTTGGTGTCATGTCAATTTTTTGAAATATGCAGAGGTCATCATTATATAAAGTGGCTTCTTTTATAAGGAAATAAAAATGAATGTTTTTTTTAAAAAAAGCCTGATGGCGTCTGTGCTGGCGCTGACGGCTTCTTCCGTTATGGCGGCACCGAGCGTTGATATTAAAGTATCAGGGAAAATTGTTCCCGCTTCCTGTATTCCGTCATTCCCAAGCGGCGGCGGTATCGCTGATTTTGGCACCATCAAAGTGGCGTCATTAAATTCAACTGCGCCAACCGCACTGCCTGACATTAAAACCGTGCCAGTCGCCATTACCTGTGAAGAAGATACGCGTGTCGGCGTTTCTTTTACTGATATGCATAGCGCTTCTGCACCGACCACCGGTTATGCCATTAATTTCGCATCGACTGATTTCATTTCTTCTGCTAATTATCTTTTTGGCCTGGGGCTGTACGGTAGCCAGAAAATTGGGGCATATGCGCTGGGTATTCAGATTGATTCAGGAACGCTGACTAACGGCAATGGCGATAACCTGATTGCCTATTTCTCAGCAAATGACGGCACTACCTGGGGAACAAAAGCAGGCAACAGCTATATGCAGATTATAAATAATAACAGCGAGGTTTACAGCTTTGGTAAAAGCTCGGCTGATGCGCCAGAACCTCAAACAAAAGTCAACTTTAACGTCGGTGTGTCCGCGATTATCAACCCGACAGACGATCTGCAAATTACCGATGAAGCGACGCTTGACGGCTTAACCACCGTAGAGCTGGTATATCTGTAATTACACTGCACGTATCGTAGATGCTCCCCATATTACTATGGGGAGCAGTTATGAATATTAATGGACTAATATTATGCTTTCCTTCAAGAAAACATTAATCTGCGCCTGTTTATTGGCGTCATTTAACTGTCTGGCTGCCGGGATGGTGCCCGACACGTCGCTGCTGCTGATTAATGAAGAAGAGCAAGGCGGCAGTATGGATGTCAAAAACACCGATGCTGATGCCCAGCTCTTGTATACCAAAATCGTCAATCTTCCAGACGATCCGCAGCCTGGTCTGATTGTCACGCAACCCGTTACGCGTGTTGATGCCGGTAAGACGCAACGTGTGCGATTCGTTCTTAAAAATAGCGCGGAGCCGTTAAAAGTTGAGCATTTGAAGCGCGTTATTTTTACGACCATCCCGCAACGGGATAAAAACAAAGTTAAAGTGGTCTTTAGCCAAAACCTTCCCGTCATTATTCATCCTTCGGGTTTAGACGTGAATATGGAGCCGTGGAAAGATCTCCAGTGGCATATGCGCGGCGGAAAACTCAGCGTAGAAAATAAAACGCCTTATGTTATCCGTCTGGAGCAGAAAGTAAAATTATTGCCATCAGGCGCGCACGCTGATTTACCAAAGGCTTATATTCTGCCGGGTGAAACAATAAGTGCCCATGCCTCGACCACATTATCCGCACTGGATAAAAATATCGAAATGTATCCTGCTACGCGCTATGGCTATAAGGCGAAGAGTTTTGTCGCAGAAATAAAATAATTAATCTCAGTTTATTGTAAAACACATGGAGTGGTTATGATTCGCGGTTCCGCTAAAAAAGGAATTATTGTGTTTTGTCTGACGGCAATCGCTTTCAGTATACGGGCGGAAATAATGCCGACCTCTACTGGAACGATGGAGTTGGCGAGAGCGGTATTTGATACTGATGCATTAGAATCTAATGGTCTCGATCCTGTGATTGCTGATTATTATTCCTTAGCGTCCCGGTTCACTCCTGGTGTCCATAATGTGACCGTTATTATTAATGGCAAGAAACACAGTGTCATGTCGGTTAAGTTTAATGAGGAAGGGCAGCCCTGTATTGATAAAGCATTTCTGGAAAGCGCAGGACTCATCACGAAAATAAAAAGAGAAACCTGCCCGCTGATCCATCAATACTGGTCTACGGCAACCGTTAGCGCTACGCCTGAAACAGAAGAAATGTCGCTGGTTGTTCCGCAGGAAGCGATTGATCCAGATAATAACCGACAGGTCGCGGACGTTCGCGGTGGTCATGCCGCAATGCTGAATTACTCCATGTTTGGCACGCATTATAAATATGACGACGATAATTCAGACCGCTTTCAGTCAACGTTTGAACTTGGTTTTAATGCGGGTGACTGGATTGTGCGCAGCACGCAATTCGTCAGCGACGGCAGCGACCAGGAATTAGAGACCGACTCGTATTATACCTACGCGCAACGCACTTTTGCCGACTATGGCGTGATGGTGCAGGGCGGGCAAATCAACATTGCCAACAGCCGCTTTAGTATTCCGTCGGTCTACGGTGTGCAAGTCATGCCGGATAATACCCTGCTGCCGAACGAGGGGAGCGGCATCGAGGTGACGGGGATCGCCAGATATTCTCAGGCGCGCGTGGATATTCGCCAGGGCGGGCAGATCATCTATTCAACGCTTGTTCCCGCTGGCCCCTTTACCTTAACCGATGTACCCATTGCTAACCTCAACACCGACCTGAATGTCACGGTGACGGAGACCGATGGAAGCGAAAGCCATTTTACCGTATCGGCGAGCACGTTTCGTAGCAACCATGTCGGCAGGGCGCCGGGCTTTTCTCTGGCCGTGGGGCGTGCGGAAGATATGGACACGAATTTTGAGCAGCCCTGGATTGTGTCGGCGTCTGATGGCTGGTCAGTGAATAATCGTATGAATCTCATGGCCGGAATGGTGATGGCGGATAACCACTATTACGGTTTCTCTGCCAATGTGGATACCGTTCCCGTACAGAATTTATATGCCTCGCTCGGGTTTCTTGGGTCGATCGATAACCGTAGCCAGACTGATGGGCACAAAACCACGCTGGATCTTGGGTATTCCTTGCCCTGGGGGATGGGGATTTCGCTGGGCGGTAGCTACGGCACGGCGGACTATCGCGAAATGCAGGAACTGTATAGCGACGACGATGATTACTCCCCAACGAAATACGATACGAACGTCGCGGTCAGTTGGTCGGATACGCTTCTGGGGCGTTTTTCGCTCGGCTACTACCGTAATGAGGCCTGGGACAGCGACTATAATAGCCGCCGCATTATCTCTTCCTGGTCGCAAACCTATAAATATTTCAGCGTCAGCGTGAACTGGGAATCGGATATCAGTCATGGGGATGAGAGCGATCGCGATATGTTCTACGTGAACGTTTCTGTTCCGTTAGGCCGTACCGGTGTTTCAACGAACTCGTGGTATCGCGAGAGTGAAGGAAGAAGCTCTTATGGCACGCGGGCGATGGGGTCGCTGAATGACGACAACCAATACACGGTCGGCGTGTCTCGCGATCAGGACGAAAGTGTTACCGACTGGGATAGCTCGCTCAACAGCAATCTTCACTATACCACGCTGTCCGTGGCGGCTGGCGGCGATAACGACAGCAATGCGAACTACTCTGCCGCATTGAGTGGCGGCATTGTGGCGCATGACGATGGCGTGACCTTCTCACCGTATCCGGTCGCGGACACGTATGCCATTACCCAACTGGACAAGCCTGTTGCCGGTATCGAAATCGTGACGTCGCGCGGGCCCGTCTGGACCGATAAATGGGGCCAGGCCGTCGTCCCGTCATTGACGCCGTTCCATGAAAGTACGCTGGAACTCAATACCCAAAGTCTTCCGGGCAATCTTGACGTCAATAATGGCCGGACGGCGATTAAAGCGTCGCACGGGGCGGTCGCGAAATGGCAATTCACCACGCTGAGTCAGCGGCGCGTGCTGCTCTCTGTTATGCGCGCAGACGGTACTCCGTTGCCGAAAGGCGTCTCCATTGTCAACGACGCCGGGGAATATATCACTTCCGCGCCAGAGGACGGTTTGATCTTCCTGAATGATATCTCAGCAAGCCATCAGCTGTATGCGAAGGTGGACGGTGGACGATGCAAACTGAACTACACCCTGCCGGAAGCCGATCCGCAGAAATTCTACGAGGAGATAAAAGGGAAATGTCTCTAATGAAACAGGGAGCTGGCTCCATGAAACACCTTAGCGTTTTTATGCCTGTATTACTGGCGGGTTTCTTGTGTGGGAATGTGCCATCCGCACTGGCGGAAGAAGGCGACTGTCAGATTTTATCTTCGACAAAACAGGTCGACTATGGGCGGTTCCGCAGGGAGGATATGAGAGAGGGGAGCACCGAATACGCCGGGAATATGTATCACGGTTATGCCTCCGTCACCCGGGAGTTACAGGTCTCCGTCATCTGTACTGATGAACATAAAATTCGGCTCTTTGTGGATGGCCCCGCCCGGCAGGGGCAGGCCTGGCGGTTTTCTGACAACGGCGCGATGTCGATTAAAATGAAAAATGCCAGAGTCGATAACGCTCCCGTTCAGTTGGCTTCGGTTCCCCGCGGCGCGGCGCAGGTATCGGGCGGCGCTGCGGAAATGACGCTGTTGCCGGATATGTCCGCTGCTGCGGTAAACGGTCAGGAAGTGGCAGGAAAACAGTGGGTTGCAACACTGATGATCACCACTTATCTTGCCGATAAAGCTTTCCAGACCAGCAATACGCAGGATCTGGAAGAAACCTACACCGTGTCGTTTGACGCTCTCGCGGCTAACTAGCGTTCTCATCCTGCCGACCGGGGCGGTTTTGCCCCGGTTTTGACCTCACAAAAATAATGGAGGACAATAACCGCAGTTAAATGCGCAAAGGCGCTCTCATCCTGCCTGAACGCAATCTCTCTTATCGTGAGTCCATACCAGGAAGCTGCTTTGTCTGACCATCAAAATTTATCCCCGGAGGGCGCTGTTTCTCATGCCGTCTGGACGCGCGGGTGCCTGACGCAATCAAAACCGGATATGCTGGCGACGGAAGTTCCTGTCGCGCTGGTCTATAACGGCATTTCCCATGTGGTGATGATGACCACGCCGAAAGATCTGGAGCAATTCGCGATCGGTTTTTCACTGTCGGAAGGCATTATTGAATGTCCGCAGGATATTTATGGCATGGACGTCGTTCCTTCCTGCAACGGCCTTGAAGTGCAGATTGAGCTTTCCAGCCGCCGTTTTATGGGGCTGAAAGAACGTCGTCGCGCCCTGGCCGGGCGTACCGGCTGCGGCGTTTGCGGCGTGGAGCAGCTGAATGACATCGGCAAACCCATTACGCCGCTCCCGTTTACCCAAACCTTTGACCTGGCGAATCTTGATCGCGCGTTGAAGCATCTGTCTGATTTTCAACCGGTCGGTCAGCTTACCGGCTGTACTCACGCGGCGGCGTGGGCGATGCCGTCCGGTGAATTAGCGGGCGGGCATGAAGATGTCGGTCGCCATGTCGCGCTGGATAAACTGCTGGGGCGCCGGGCGACGGAAGGCGAAAGCTGGCAGCAGGGCGCGGTGCTGGTCTCCAGTCGCGCCAGCTATGAAATGGTGCAGAAATCGGCGATGTGCGGCGTTGAAATCCTGTTTGCCGTCTCCGCAGCCACCACGTTAGCGGTTGACGTGGCTGAGCGCTGTAACCTGACGCTGGTGGGCTTTTGCAAGCCGGGCAAGGCGACAATTTATACGCATCCACGGCGTTTGATGGCAGGTTGAATTTTATTCAGTAAATTTGAAAAAGAATAGCAAATCCTTCCGCTTTTAGTTGTTCGAATACCGGCCTATTATTTATCACATCAAGGCACGGTGCCTTACTCAAACAACTAAGTTAAAGGGTTTATATCATGAAAAGCATCAAAACTTTTGTCGCAGTTATCGCTCTCGCTACTTCTTTCGGTTCTTTCGCCGCTCAGTCTGTTACCGCGACGGGCTCTACTCTGGAAAGCGCAGAAGCAAAAATCGCCGCTCAGGCTCAGCAGGCTGGCGCCAGTGATTACAAAATCACTTCCGCATACTCCGGTAACCGCGTGCATATGACCGCTGAACTGCTGAAATAAGTGATCCAAAACTGTCGAAAGAGCGCCTTCAGGGCGCTTTTTTCGTTTCTGCGTTTACTGTTTTACTATTCCGATAAATGCCTCATATTTAGTGCATACCCGCCAGCCTTAGCAGCGCTGTCACCACCGCCGCAGCGATAATCACCACAATCAGCGGCATTTTGCGCCACGCCAGGAAAACAGCGAACGCGACGCCCAGTACCCTCGCCATTCCGGCAAAATGTTCGCCTTCATAAAACGTGGTTGCCAGCGCCACTGAAAACAGCAATACCGTTGCCGCATCCGACAATAGCGCCTGAGAACGTTCGGAGAGCGCCAGCCGGTTGCCGAGCTTTGCTCCGCCAAGACGCATCAGATAGGTGCCTGCCGATAACACAGCAATACCGACGATAAACAGCGTCATGTTGCCCATTATTTTTTCCTCGTCAGTAAGCCAAGCAGAGAGAGCAGTACCGGCAACCCGACCGGTGCGAAGGGGACGGCGGCAAGCGACAGCCCGGCGCCGCTACAGGCGCGGATCAGCGTGGTGCGATTCCTGAACGCCGGGATCACTAACGCCAATAAAATGGCGGGAAATACCGCGTCCAGACCGATGGTTTCCGGTGCCGGGAGCAGTTTGCCGACCATCGCGCCAAGCAGTGCGCCCAGTGGCCAAAAAATTGCGACGCCCGCGCCGCACAGCCAGTAGGCGGCTTTGCGCTGTTGCCGTGTTTTTTGCGACAGACCAAAGACGACGCTTTCATCATTCATGATATGGCAGCCCAGAAAGCTGGCGGCGCGGGTGCCTACCAGTTCACGTACCGTTACGCCGAATGGAATATGGCGGGCATTCACCAGCAAACCGGCAGCGGCGGCGGCCAGTGGGTTCCCGCCGCTGGCGACAATGCCGATAAACATAAATTCGGACGCCCCCGCCAGGACAAAAATGGAGAGTACAAACGGCACCCAAATCGGGAAGCCGTAGGCCATCGCCAGCGATCCGTAGGACATCCCGACGACGCCAACGGCCAGACACACTAAAAATATCGCTTTTATCGTGTCTCCGCTGAGACATGAGAGGTGATGTTTCATACTATCTTAGCCATATCGAACGAATTTCCATTATAATGAACGCAACAGAATTGATTTACAAGTCGAACGATTCGTTCGATATAAAGAACGCGGAGTCGTGAATGACACAGCCCATTAGCGTGATCGCGAAAAGCTTGGTGCGCGAACGTCAGCGTACCGGCCTGTCGCTGGCGGAAATCGCCCGGCGTGCGGGGATTGCGAAATCTACCCTGTCGCAACTGGAAGCGGGCAATGGAAATCCTAGCCTGGAAACGCTCTGGGCGCTTTGCGTGGCCCTGGATATTCCCTTTGCACGTCTGCTGGAGCCGCAGGCGCAAAAAACGCAGGTGATTCGTCGCGGAGAAGGGACAAAAGTGGTGGCGGAACAGGCCCACTATCAGGCTATTTTACTGGCTGCCTGTCCGCCAGGGGCGCGGCGCGATATCTACCTGCTGCTGACGCAGCCGGGGGCGGATCGTATTTCACATCCACATCCGCCGGGATCGGTGGAGCATATTATTGTGACGCAGGGGAAAGCGCTTGTCGGGCTGACAGAGGCGCCGGAAGAGTTAGGCGAGGGCGATTATATTTGTTATCCCGCCGATCAGGAGCATATTTTTAAAGCGCTGGAAGCGGATACGCAGGCGATCCTGGTGGCCGAGCAAAATTAATTCCGCGAGATGAGGTTTATGACGCCGGATGGCGCTGACGCTTATCCGGCCTACAATTTCGTGCCGTTTGCTACCTGTAGGCCGGATAAGACGCGTTAGCGTCGCCATCCGGCGTTGAGCCATCCGACTTCAGACCGCCTACGCCAGGTAAAACACTTCTTTCAGCTCTGCGCTCACCGGGCTGTTATCCGGGTTGGCAGGCATCACGTCGCGCATATGCTTCCACCAACGCTGGCACACGTCGGTACTGGCGATGGCATTCCAGCGCTCTTCCGATTCGATCTCGACGGTCGCGAACAACAGGTTGCGTTCTTTATCGAGGTAAATCGCATAGTGATGCGCGCCATGCGCTTTCAATACGCTTTCCAGCTCCGGCCAGATGGGATTATGGCGACGCTGATACTCCTCGTGTGCGTCGGCATTCACCTGCATCACAAACGCTTTGCGGATCATAGCGCCTCCAGATACAACTCGCGGACGTCATCGCGGCTGGCGGTGCGTGGATTGCACGGCGCGCACGGATCTGCCAGTGCTTTGTCCAGCCAGCCTTCAATATCGTCTTTCGTGACGCCCAGTGTGCTGAAACCTTCAGGAATGCCGACGCGTTTGCTCAATGCGCGGATTGCATTGATCGCTTCCATACTCGCCGCCTCAATGCTCATACCTTGAGTATCGACGCCCATCGCCTGGGCGACGCGAGCAAAACGCGCGACCGCGTTCGGGCGGTTAAAGTTCTCAATGATCGGCAGCAGGATGGCGTTACAGACGCCGTGCGGCAGGTTGTGCGTGGCGCCTGGCTGATGCGCCAGCGCGTGTACCAGACCAAGACCAGCGCTGTTGAACGCCATACCTGCCAGATACTGGCCAAACGCCATCTGCTCACGCGCTTCGAGGTTGTGGCCGTCATCAACCGCTTTCGGCAGCCACAGATTAATCAGCCGAATGGCTTCCAGCGCGTTGGCGTCGGTAAGCGGATGCGCGCCAACCGAGACATAGGCCTCAATGGCGTGGGTCAGCGCATCCATGCCGGTGGCGGCAGTGACGGATGGCGGGATGTCCAGCATAACGCTGGCGTCGTCCACCGCGATATCAGGGATGATATTCGGGTCGATGATGACCTCTTTGACCTGGCGCGCGGAGTCGATAATGACGGCATTGCTGGTCATTTCCGCTGCCGTACCGGCGGTGGTATTAATCGCTACCAGTGGAACGCCCGCGTTTTTGACTTTGCCGACGCCTGAATAGGCGGTAGAGGGGCCAGGATTCGCCGTCAGAATTTTGACCGCTTTGGCGGTATCGATCGGGCTGCCGCCGCCGAAGGCGATGATGTAATCACACTGCGCGTCCTGATATGCCGCATACCCTTTTTGCACCAGTTCTTCAGTGGGGTTCGGGAAAACCTCGTCGAAAAGGTGGTACGACATCTGATGCGCGTCAAGCGCGGCAAACAGGCTGTCCAGCAGGCCCAGTTTTACCAGTTGCCCGTCAGTGACGACCAGCGCTTTACCCCATTGCTTGTTCGCGACGAGGTTAACCATATCGCCGATTGCGCCTGCGCCATGCAGGCTAATTTTGGGAAGTGCCAACATGAAGCTCATGAATATTCTCCTTAAGATTGACGCGTTACCCTATTGCCCGATGACGTTGCGCTTATCGGGCCTACGGCATAGGCCGGATAAGGCGAAGCCGCCATCCGGCATTGGATTGCGGGAAGAATCAGTACAACGCTAATGCACTGGCAAGCGGAGTCACGCCAAAGCGTTTGCCAAGCGCTACCAGTTCTTCACGCGTGATGGTTTGCTTCATACCGCCCATTGAATAGATTTTGACCAGCACCTCCGCAGACTTCTCGGCGGTATCGATCAGGCCGAATGTTTCATCCAGCGTCGGGCCGCTGCCGAACACGCCGTGGAAGGGCCACAGCACCAGCGAATGCTTCTGCATTTCCTGCGCGGTGGCCTGACCGATCTCATCGGTGCCCGGCACCATCCACGGCAGAATGCCGACGCCGTCCGGGAACACCACCAGGCACTCGGTGCTGCCTTCCCACAGTTTGCGGGTGAAAAGCGGCGTGTTGTTTTCCAGCACGTAGGTTAGCGCGATCAGGTTGGTGGCGTGGCAATGCATAATCACGCGGTCTTTGCCGTTGGTGGCGTTAATGCGCTCGCAGTGGGAGAGGAAGTGAGCCGGCAGCTCGGAGGTTGGAACCGCCTCATGATTCAGCCCCCACAGAATGTGGTAGCCCGCGCCGTCGCTGTCCACTTTCACCACGCCTAAATTCGCTGCCGGATCGAGCTGTACGTTGCGGAAGAATTTGCCGGAGCCGGTGACGATAAACGGCGTGTTCGCCAGCCGCGGCATTGGCTGACTCAGCGTGATATAGCGCGGCTCCTGGTGGAAATCGTCGGTAAACGGCGCGATATCCGCCTCATCCAGACGCAGCGTCAGGTTGCCGCCGTTGCGTTCGTCCCAGCCCTTCAGCCAGGCGTCGGAGGTGGCTTTGATCATTCCCTGGACAAACCAGGAGTGGGTAATGTTCTGCATGTTCGGTGTTCCCATTTATTGCCCGAACGTTATCGGGTCTTACGTAGGCCGGATAAGCGCAGCGCCATCCGGCAATCGTGTTTCATTTATTGCCGGATGGCGACGCGGAACGTCTTATCCGGCCTACAAGTCAGGCGTCGCGGTTAGCTACGTTTGCTCAGAATCTCTTTTTCATAGGCACGGACGCTTTCCAGCCACTGGCTGCCGGCTGGCGTGTCGTGACGCTGGCAATACATTTCCCAGACGGCTTGCCACGGCAGGGATTTCTGCTCTTCCAGCAGCGCCAGGCGGGCGGTGTAATCGCCGCTGGCTTCTAACTGACGCAGCTGCCCGGTTGGTTCCAGCAGCGCGCGCAGCAGCGCTTTCTTCATATTGCGCGTGCCGATAACCCACGCGGCGATACGGTTGATGGAGGCATCGAAGAAATCGAGGCCGATATGCACACGGTCAAACAGGTTGTGACGCACGATTTCGCTGGCAATTGCCTGGGTTTCATCATCCAGCAGCACGACGTGGTCGCTGTCCCAGCGTACCGGGCGGCTGACGTGCAGCAGCAGGCGCGGCACATACAGCATGGCGGCGGAAATCTTGTCGGAAATCACTTCGGTCGGATGGAAGTGGCCCGCGTCGAGGCACAGCGCGGTCTGGCGGCTGGTGGCGTAGCCCATGTAGAACTCGTTGGAGCCGACGGTATAGCTTTCCGCGCCAATACCGAACAGTTTGCTTTCCACGGCGTCGATGTGATGCGCCGGATTCAGTTTTTCGCTGATCACCTCGTCCAGCGCCTCCAGCAGGCGTTGGCGCGGCGCTAAGCGGTCAACGGTGATGTCTTTCATGCCATCCGGGACCCAGATGTTCATCACCGACGGCGTGCCCAGTTGCTCACCGAAGTACGCGGATACGCGGCGGCTGGCCTTGCAGTGGTCAATCCAGAACTGGCGAATGTTGTCGTCCGCGTGCGCCAGGGTGAAGCCGTCAGCGCTCAGCGGGTGAGAGAAGCAGGAAGGGTTGAAGTCCAGCCCTAACTGGTTCGCTTTTGCCCATTCCACCCAGTTTTTGAAGTGCTCCGGTTTGATCTGGTCGCGGGACACCGGCGTGTCAGACTCCAGATAGATTGCGTGTAAGTTCAGGCGTTTTGGCCCCGGGATCAGGCTTAGCGCCTGTTCCAGGTCGGCGCGCAGCTCGCTGGCGCTGCGCGCTTTACCGGGATAGTTACCGGTGGCCTGAATACCGCCGGTGAGCGATCCTTCCGGGTTTTCGAATCCGGCGACGTCATCGCCCTGCCAGCAGTGCATCGATACCGGCAGACGATCGAGCTGGCGTAACGCCTCCTCGACATCAATACCTACCGCAGCAAAACGTTGTTTCGCCAGTTCCCAGGCTTGTTCAAGTTGAGTGGTCATGCGCAAAGCTCCTTTGTCTGTCGTTTTGATTGAAACTGCGCAACGTGGCGGGCAATTTCACTGTCAGGATTTGGGGTAAAGGTCGTCAGGTCGTAGTTGGTTCTCACCACCTGACGGAAGTCGTCAACGTTGTTCAGTTCGTCCAGCGTCATGAGCTGGATGCCGATATTGCCGAGGGTGGAAGCCTCAATCGGCCCGGCCATCACGCGAATGCCGCAGGCATCCGCGCACAGCTGGTTCAGCAGGGCGTTCTGGCAACCTCCTCCAACGATGTGCAGCTGGCTAAAGGCTTCACCACGCAGGTTCGCCAGCTCCTGCAACACATCGGCATACAGCAGCGCCAGACTGTCGAAAATGCAGCGTGCCAGTTCGGCGTTACGGGTGGGTTCCGGCTGGCCGGATTCACGGCAGGCCGCCTGAATCTCCGCGCTCATATCGGCGGGGTTGATAAAGCGATCGTCATTCGGGTTTATCAGGAAGCGGCAGGCCGGAAGCGACTGGGTCTCGGCGATCAGCGCGGGCAGGTCGGTAATCTGGCGCTCTTTCAGTACGCGCTGAAGCAGCCAGAGCCCCATGATGTTTTTCAGCACCCGGTAGCGGCCTTCTGCGCCGCCTTCATTGGTGATGTTCGCCGCCAGCGCCGTGTCATCGGTGTAAGGCGTTCTGCTCTCGAAGCCCATCAACGACCAGGTGCCGGAAGAGAGATAAGCGCTGTTTTTATCGGCCAGTGGAGAGGCGATCACCGCGCTGGCGGTGTCGTGACTGGCGACGGCGACCACCGGAATCTGATTTTTCTGTGGGCAGATCCAGTAGCCGATCACGTTGCCCGGATGGGTAGGTCTGCCAAACCAGGCTTTGTTGGCGCCGGTCCAGTCCAGCAGGGTATCGTCCCAGTCATCGCTGTTGATATTGACGAGCTGCGTGGTGGTGGCGTTGGTGTATTCCCAGTTCATTTCGCCCGTCAGGCGGAAACTGAAATAGTCGGGGATCAGCAGGGCATGCGCCACCTGCGGGATAAGTTCAGGCTGTTGTTCAACCAGCGCGCGGAGCTGATACAGCGTATTGAACGGCAGAAACTGAATGCCGCTGCGGCGATAGATATCATGCTTGCCGAGCTGCGCCAGCGCCTGCTGCATCACCCCCGTGGTACGGTTGTCGCGATAAGATACGGGCAGACCGACGCGCTGGCCGTGCTTGTCGAGCAGCACATAGTCCACGCCCCAGGTATCAATGCCGATGCTGTCAATACGGATACCTTCATCGCAGACTTTCTCCAGTCCAAGGCGAATTTCATTTTCCAGGCTGTCGATATCCCAGGCGTCGAACCCGTCTGTTTTTTGCAAACAGTTCGCGAAGCGGTGGATTTCACGCAGCGTCAGGGCGTGTTGTTCACTGTCGTAACGCGCCAGCATTACGCGCCCGCTGGATGCCCCGAGATCGACAGCGACACAATGGCGAAAAGTCATGGTGAAGTCCTTCTGAGTTTCATTGCACTCAGTCTAAGAACCCCCAGGAAGGCGTACCTTCCTGTTACTGACAAGTTAAATTGGCCGCTGGCAAGGAGGCAAAGGTGAACGTGATAGCGTTCACAATTTCCGTTTATCAGCGTGAATTGGCCGGATGTGACGGCGTCCGCATTTCCTGATCTTTCCCGTCCTTTCTTGAAAAAACGACCGGGTTTGCGCGCTTTGGCGTTAAAAATTTAAGGTGAGGGTAGTAACCCTTAATTACTATTTCTGACATGTTTCTCATATCAGGAAGCCATCATGACCGTACTGCATAGCGTGGATTTTTTTCCGTCAGGTAAAGCGCCCGTGGCCATTGAACCCCGGCTTCCTCAGTCCGCTTTTCCTGAACATCATCATGATTTTCATGAGATTGTGATTGTTGAACATGGCACTGGCATTCATGTGTTCAATGGGCAGCCCTACACCATTAGCGGCGGTACGGTCTGCTTTGTTCGCGATCATGACAGACATCTGTATGAACACACCGACAACCTGTGTCTGACGAATGTGCTCTATCGCTCGCCGGACGCGTTTCAGTTTCTGGCGGGGCTGAACCAGCTCTTGCCGCAGGAACAGGATGGGCAGTACCCGTCACACTGGCGCGTGAATCAGAGCGCGTTGCAGCAGGTGCGGCAACTGGTGGCGCAGATGGAAAACGCCGGAGACGAGATGGACACGCCTGCGGTCGCCAACCGTGAAATTCTGTTTATGCAGTTGCTGGTGCTGCTGCGTAAAAGCAGCCTGATGGAAGGGGCGGCCAATAACGATGCGCGACTGAATCAGTTGCTGGCCTGGCTGGAGGATCATTTTGCTGAAGAGGTGTGCTGGGAATCGATAGCCGACAAGTTTTCGCTCTCGCTGCGCACGCTGCACCGTCAGCTCAAACAACAGACCGGCCTGACGCCGCAGCGCTATCTTAACCGTCTGCGGCTTATCAAGGCTCGCCATCTGCTGCGTCACAGTGATGAAAGCGTCACAGATATCGCGTATCGCTGCGGTTTTGGCGACAGTAACCATTTTTCGACGCTGTTTCGCCGGGAATTTGACTGGTCGCCCAGGGATATTCGCCAGGGGCGGGACGCATTGCTACAGTAACGCGAAAGCTATCACCGTTTTTTGTCGCCAATTTGCTGATAATCGTCCCCTTCAATGCCGGATGGCGGCTTCGTCTTATCCGGCCTACGGCGGCGATCTGTAGGCCAGACAAACGTAGCGCCATCCGGCAAGCATTCAACGTGAGGTGCTGCGGTGGCAAATCAGTTAGTCCTTCTGAAAAAAGACTTTTTTGCGAATGACGTCCAGGCTGTCGCGGTTGCCGATCGCTATCCGCAAAATGTGTTCGCGGAACATACACACGAGTTTTGTGAACTGGTGTTGGTCTGGCGCGGCAACGGTTTGCATGTGCTCAACGATCGCCCTTACCGCATCACGCGTGGCGATCTGTTTTATATTCGCGCCGAGGACAGACACTCCTACACTTCCGTTAACGATTTGGTTTTGCAGAATATTATTTACTGCCCGGAGCGGTTGACCCTGAATCTTGGCTGGGAAAGCGCCATTCCGGGCTTTAACGGCAGTGAACGGCGCCCGCACTGGCGGCTGGGCAGCGTGGGGATGAATCAGGCGCGGCAGGTTATCAGCCAGCTTGAACATGAGAGCAATCAGGGCGATCCGCTGGCGAATGAGATGGCGGAGCTGCTATTTGGTCAGCTGGTGATGACGCTGAAAAGACATCGCTATGCCACCGATGATCTCCCGACCAGAGCGAGCGAAACGTTGCTGGATAAATTGATTACCGCGCTGGCCGGAAGCCTGGAGCGCCCCTTTGCGCTGGACGCGTTTTGCGACCAGGAGCAGTGCAGCGAGCGGGTGCTGCGACAGCAGTTTCGCTCACAGACCGGGATGACCATCAACCAGTATCTTCGCCAGATCCGCATCTGCCATGCGCAGTATTTGCTTCAGCACAGCCGCCTGATGATCAGTGAGATTTCAATGCAGTGCGGCTTTGAGGACAGTAACTACTTTTCGGTGGTGTTTACGCGGGAAACCGGGATGACGCCCAGCCAGTGGCGTCATCACAGTACGCAAAACGATTAGCTTGCCATTCCCATGCCGACGATGTTGGCGGCGATAATAATGACCACGCAACCCAGACTGAGAACGCTGACAGGACGACGACCCGCGTTTTTCCACTCTTTCAGCACCAGACCCACAATCCCACCGCACAGCACGTAGAAGCTCATGTGCAGCATCCAGCTGATGTAGTCATACTGCGGCGGAATGCGAGCGTGGCCCCAGGCGTAGAAAAAGAACTGCAAATACCACATCAGGCCACCCAGCGCGGACAGCAGGATATTGGTGATGATCATCGATTTTGCCAGCGAGAAGTCGGCTTTTATCGACAAGTTTTTCACTTTTGCCAGACGAATGAAACAGAAGCCCAGGTTGATCAGCGCGCCGCCGCCCATGATGACCACGTAGCTTGGCAGAGCGACATACAGCGGATCGACGCCGAGCGCGGCGGCGGCTTCATGCATCGGTTTGGCGGCGTTCATCGCAAAGGACATCCCGGCGGAGAAAATACCGCACATCACCGCCAGCAGCAGACCTTTTTTCAGGTTGAACTCCTCGGCGGTGATCCCCATTTTGCGCTCTTTTAACTGCCCGGCGCGGGTGACGATGCCAACGCCGATCAGCGCCACCAGGACGCCCAGCAGCGTCATTCGTCCGCCTTCGGTATTGATCAGCACATCAAAGTTTCCATTGATGATGGGGGTCATCAGGGTGCCGACGATCAGCGTAATACCAATCGCGATGCCGATCCCCATCGACATGCCGAGATAGCGCATGGTCAGGCCGTAGTTAATATTACCGATGCCCCACATTGCGCCGAACAGAAATACGGGCAACAGGGTGGAGAGGTTGAAGGAACTGTAATAGGCCCAGAAATCCGGGAGCAGCAGGGCGCTGATGGTCCAGGGCAGGATAAGCCAGGAGACAATCCCACCGATTGACCACATGGTTTCCCAGGACCATTGTTTAACTTGTTTGAACGGGGCATAAAAACAGGCTGCACTGGCCGCACCTATCAAATGCCAAAAGATACCCATCGTAATCGCGTTACTCATGACTTAATCCTCATCGTTTTTATTGCCGGTGTGACCCTCCCGACCTGATGAGTGTAAAAATTGCGCAGTTGATTAACCTTTTGAGGATTGCCGACATTTCTTCCTTCCTGGCAACCAGCACGTTATACGGGTGATTTGGCTCACATATTCAAGAACATAATGAAAAGTTATATCCTTATTAAAACTACGGCATTGATAAGCATTTTCAATATCATTTAATTAACTATAATGAACCAACTGCTTACGCGGCATTAACACTTCAGCCGCTCGACAATAATGGAGATGATTATGAGTTATACACTGCCATCCCTGCCGTACGCTTATGATGCGCTGGAACCGCACTTCGATAAGCAGACGATGGAAATCCACCATACCAAACACCATCAAACTTATGTCAACAACGCTAACGCGGCGCTGGAAAACCTGCCTGAATTCGCGAACCTGCCGGTTGAAGAACTGATCACCAAACTGGATCAGCTTCCGGCGGACAAAAAAACCGTACTGCGCAACAACGCGGGCGGCCACGCTAACCACAGCCTGTTCTGGAAAGGCCTGAAAAAAGGCACCGCTTTGCAGGGCGACCTGAAAGCGGCTATCGAACGTGATTTCGGTTCCGTTGATAACTTCAAAGCGGAGTTTGAAAAAGCGGCGGCAACGCGTTTCGGTTCCGGTTGGGCCTGGCTGGTGTTGCAGGGCGACAAACTGGCGGTTGTCTCTACCGCTAACCAGGACTCCCCGCTGATGGGCGAGGCCATTTCCGGCGTTTCCGGTTTCCCAATCCTGGGTCTGGACGTATGGGAACACGCTTACTACCTGAAATTCCAGAACCGTCGCCCGGACTACATCAAAGAGTTCTGGAACGTGGTGAACTGGGACGAAGCTGCTGCGCGTTTCGCGGCGAAAAAATAAGTCTTTTTGCCTGATGGCGCTGCGCTTATCAGGCCTACGAAGAGGATTTGTCGATTTGTAGGCTGGATAAGGCGTTAGCCGCCATCCGGCATTAGATTCAGCCCCCGCAGGCATAACCTGCGGGGGCTTTCTTTTAGGCGCTTTTGGGCTTGCCTGGTGTGACTTACGTCAAATTAAAAACATCAATCCATAAAAAATGAAACATAGTTTTGTTATGTGGTTGGGATCACTTTTATTGTTCGAATGAATGTCTATCGTTTCTTCATCAACGCGGGTGTGCCTCAAAGTAAGGTGCATTCGCCCATAAAAATTGCCCGTTTTTATGTCTACAGGTGAAGGAAATGCAGATTAAACGCACGATAGAAAAAGTCCCGGGTGGCATGATGCTCGTTCCGTTGTTCCTCGGCGCGCTATGCCACACCTTCGCGCCAGGTGCAGGGAAATACTTCGGCTCATTCACAAACGGTATGATCACCGGTACGGTGCCGATTCTGGCGGTCTGGTTCTTTTGTATGGGCGCGTCGATCAAACTGAGCGCCACAGGCACCGTGCTGCGTAAATCCGGGACGCTGGTGGTGACCAAAATTGCGGTTGCCTGGGTGGTGGCCGCTATTGCGTCACGCGTTATCCCGGAACATGGGGTGGAAGCGGGCTTCTTCGCCGGGCTGTCGACGCTGGCGCTGGTGGCCTCTATGGACATGACCAACGGTGGGCTGTACGCCTCCATCATGCAGCAGTACGGCACCAAAGAAGAGGCCGGGGCATTTGTCCTGATGTCGCTGGAGTCAGGGCCGCTGATGACGATGGTTATTCTGGGAACCGCCGGGATTGCCTCGTTTGAACCGCATGTATTTGTGGGGGCGGTATTGCCGTTCCTGATTGGTTTCGCGCTGGGGAATCTCGACCCGGAACTGCGGGAATTCTTCAGCAAAGCGGTACAGACGCTGATTCCGTTCTTCGCCTTCGCGCTGGGCAACACCATTGATTTGAGCGTGATTGCACAGACGGGCGTGCTGGGGATTCTACTGGGTGTGGCGGTCATTATTATCACCGGCATCCCGTTAATCATCGCTGACAAGTTTATCGGCGGCGGTGACGGTACGGCAGGTATTGCCGCCTCAAGTTCTGCGGGCGCCGCAGTAGCCACGCCCGTGCTGATCGCAGAGATGGTTCCGGCGTTTAAACCAATGGCGCCCGCCGCGACCTCGCTGGTTGCCACATCGGTTATCGTGACTTCGATTCTGGTGCCGATCATTACCTCAGTCTGGTCGCGGAAGGTGAAGGCCAGAGCGGCGGAAATCGATATTCGCGGTACGGTGAAATAAACCCGTTTTGCCGGATGACGGCTTATGCCTCATCCGGCGCTTCCGGTCAGAATTAACGGCCAAACACCTCATCAATTGTGCGACGCTCGTGCTCGTTCAGTTCTCCTCCCGCATTACGCGACACGCCGGTACAATAGCCGAACTTACGCGATACCACGGTTTTAATCGTGGTTACAAAATCCTCGCCAATCGCGTAAATGGACATAAACGTGCCGATTTTCTCCTGGATATCGCGCAACGTTTGCAAATCACCCTGCTTAAACGCCTCCCGCGCGCTGACAAACAGCTCCGGCATCACGTTGTTTAAGCCGGAAATAATGCCTGCGCCGCCCGCCAGCAGGTTGGGGATGTAATACTCGTCATAGCCGGAGAGCACGGCAAAATCGTCGCGTACCGCGCGGGTGGTCTGAATCATGCTGCGGGTATGGGACTGGCAGTCGACGGTATCTTTAATCCCGGCAAAATTCGGGAATTCGGCGGCAAGGGTCGCCACCAGATCCGGCGTTAAATCGCAGCCGGTGCGTGCCGGGAAATTGTAGGCGAACCATTTGCCGCTCAGGGCGTTGCCAAGCTGGCGGAAGTAGCTCAGAAGCTGCTTCGACGTCTGCCCGTAGTAATACGGTGGCAGAATCATCACCGCATCGTACCCGACGCGGTACGCTTCCTGCGCCATAAGCAGGATGTCGCCGGTGCAGGTGGAGGAGACATTGGCAACCATCTTCAGCGAACTCATCGCGCGGGCCTCGCGGATCAGCATCAGCCGCTCTTCCAGCGTGAAAGACGCAAATTCGCCAATGCTGCCCATCAGCAAAATAACATCAATGTTGGCTTCGGTAAGGCGTTTGAGATGCTGGCTCAGGCCGTTAAGATCGACTTTTCCGTCATTGTCCATCGGCGTAATGGAAGGACACCAGACGCCAGCAAACTGCGATTGTACTGTCACGTTGTTGACTCCTTATTATGAAATGGCGTTTCAAAATCACTTTAATTGATAGCACGTCTGCTGGCGCATCATGTGAACCCGGCTCTCATTTTGAGCGGCTGAGACAAAATAAATATGCTCTAATGAGGATTATTTGTCGGGAGAGGGAAGCTGATGCGATATCCGGTCGAGGTGTTTACGGGCAAAATTCGGGACTATGCGGGAAGTCGTCCCAGCGCCATTGCGAAAATCCAGGTTGATGGCGAGCTGATGCTTAGCGATCTGGGCCTTGCCGGTGATGAGCAGGCAGAGACGAAAATTCACGGTGGGCCCGATCGCGCGCTGTGCCATTATCCCCGTGAACACTATCTGCACTGGGCGCGTCAATTCCCGGCGCAGGCGGATCTGTTTGTCGCGCCCGCGTTTGGCGAAAACCTTTCGACCGATGGTCTGACCGAGCAAAATGTTTTTATCGGCGATATTTTTCAGTGGGGAGAGGCGCTGATTCAGGTGACTCAGCCACGTTCGCCGTGCTTTAAGCTCAACTTCCATTTCGGCATTAGCGATATGGCGACGCAGATGCAGAACGCCGGGAAAACCGGCTGGCTGTACAGCGTTATCGCGCCGGGGCAGGTATCGGCGGATGCGCCGCTGATTCTGGCGTCGCGCGTCAGCGATGTGAGCGTACAGGAGGCGATTGCGATAGCCTGGCATATGCCGTTCGACGACGGCCAGTATCATCGTTTGCTGTCGGCGGCGGGGTTATCGAAAAGCTGGACCAGAACGATGCAGAAGCGCCGTTTGAGCGGCAAAATTGAAGATCAGTCACGACGTTTACGTGGATGATGTAATGCCCGATGGCGCTGCGCTTATCGGGCCTACAACGTGCGGTTTCTGTAGGCCGGATAAGGCGTTTACGCCGCCATCCGGCGTAATGCCCGATGGTGCTGCGCTTATCGGGCCTACAGCGTGCGGTTTCCCGTAGGCCGGATAAGGCGTTCACGCCGCCATCCGGCGTAATGCCCGATGGTGCTGCGCTTATCGGGCCTACAACGTGCGGTTTCCGTAGGCCGGATAAGGCGTTCACGCCGCCATCCGGCACCACAGCGAGACTTAAGAACGCTTATACAACGGCAGCCAGATCACCAGCCGTAAGCCGCCCAGCGGGCTGTCTTCGGCTTTCACCCAACCGCGATGCTGCTGGATCGCGGTCTCAACGATGGCCAGCCCCAACCCTGTTCCGCCGGACTCCCGATCGCGCGCTTCATCGGTACGATAAAACGGGCGGAAGATCTGTTCGCGGTCTTCAGGGCTAACGCCCGGGCCATCGTCATCAACCGTTATCGTAATGCCGTCTTTATCCACCGCGAAGCCGACTTCAATCTTCGTGTGCGAATAGCGCAGGGCGTTACGGACAATGTTCTCCAGCGCGCTTTCCAGGGTGTTAGGATTGCCGTATAACGGCCACGGCCCCGGCGGGAAGTTCACCGTTAACGATTTGCCCATCTGCTCGGCTTCGAAGGCGGCGTTATCCAGCACGTCTCCCCACAGATGATTGGCTTTCATCGTTTCGCTGACCAGCGCGTTTTTCTGTTGATTACGCGACATCACCAGCAGGTCGTTGATCATGCTGTCCAGCCGCTGCGCTTCGGTCTCGATGCGCTCCAGCTCTTTACTCTCGCCGCTACGGCGACGCAGCAGCGCGGTGCCCAGTTGCAGACGCGTAAGCGGAGTGCGTAGCTCGTGCGAGATATCCGACAGCAGACGCTGCTGCGTGGTCATCATACGTTCCAGCGCAGTCACCATCTGGTTAAAGCTGGCGCCAGCCGCAAGAAATTCCTGCGGGCCTGCTTCCAGTTCTGGATGTTGTCGCAGATTACCCTGAGCCACTTCGTCCGCCGCGTTTTTCAACTTACGCGCCGGTTTCGCCAGGCTCCAGGCCAGCCAAAGCAACAGAGGCGAACTGACCAGCATGGTGACGATCAGCAACAAGAGCGGGCGGTCAAACAGCAGATTAATAAAATCGGATTGGGAACTGCTGGCCGGTCGAATCAGATAAAGCTGGTAGTTATCTTCCCCGTCTCTGACAGAGAACGGGCCTACCATCTCAACGCGGCCATATTTCTTCTTCTGCGGATGATCGGCGTTATCCGCCTGACCAATAAAGTTACGAATGATCTGCATTTCGCTGCGTTCTGCGCCGATCACGCGTCCTTCAGTGGTCACAAGCAATAACCGCTGTCCTGGCGGCGCCCACTTGTCGATCGCACGGAACAGGCGACGCCACCACATTAAATCGTTGGGTGGATCGTTCGCGAGTTCAGCTTCTACATGTTGCTCAATCATCAACCCCTGGCGCTGTTCGCTGTCCAGTAGCTCGGTCATCTGGCGTGAGTCGAGCTTGGGTAACATCAATACCAACATCAGCACCAGCGCCAGCGTCAACCAGAAGATGGCAAAGATGCGCGCGGTTAAACTGCCTATCATGAAGCGGAAACCATCAAATAACCGCGACCACGCAGGGTTTTAAACCACGGGTGCCCGTCTTTACGCTCCGGCAGCTTACGACGCAGGTTGGAGATATGCATGTCGATCGCGCGGTCGAACGGCGTCAGGCGTTTACCCAGCACTTCCTGGCTCAAATGTTCACGCGAAACCACCTGGCCGAGATGCTGCGCCAGCAAATAGAGCAGGGTAAATTCGGTGCCGGTTAACTCCAGGGTTTGACCATCGAAGCTGGCCTCCTGGCGACCCGGATTGAGGCTTAACGCATCCACTTCCAGCGTCGGCGAGCCGTTGTCGTTGTTCTGCTGCTGTTCGCTCCAGTGCGAGCGGCGCAGAATCGCACGGATACGCGCGACCAGTTCACGGTCGTTAAACGGTTTAGGTAAATAATCATCCGCGCCCAGCTCAAGGCCGAGTACGCGATCCAGTTCGCTGCCGCGCGCGGTCAGCATAATGACAGGGGTCTGGTGTGTCTGGCGAAGCGCTTTCAACGTATCAATACCGTTTTTCTTCGGCATCATGACATCGAGCAAAAGTAAATCAATGCTGTCGTCCAGAAGCTCAAGCGCCTGCTCCCCGTCATGGGCAACCAGCACATTGAAGCCTTCCATTTCGAGCAGCTCCTTTAACAGGGAAGTTAGCTCTCGGTCATCATCAACTAACAGGATTTTATTCATTGTTTAAGTACCTCCGAGGCAGAAATTACGTCATCAGGCGTCGCTAATCCATGACTTTACGTTGTTTTACACCCCCTGACGCATGTTTGCAGCCCGAATCGTAAACTGTCTCTCGTTGAATCGCGACAGAAAAGATTTTGGGAGCAAGTGATGCGCAAAGTTACCGCTGCCGTCATGGCCTCAACGCTGGCACTCAGTCCTTTAAGCCACGCTGCTGAAGTCGTTACAGGCGATAACTGGCATCAAGGTGAAGGACTTACGCAGCGCAGTACGCAGAGCCATATGTTCGACGGCATAAGTTTAACCGAACATCAGCGTCAACAGATGCGAGATCTGATGCAGCAGGCAAGACACGAACAGCCTCCTGTTAATGTTAGCGAAATGGAGACAATGCATCGCCTTGTCATCGCAGAAAAATTTGATGAAAACGCTGTGCGCGCTCAGGCAGAAAAAATGGCGCAAGAACAGGTTGCCCGCCAGGTCGAAATGGCCAGGGTTCGCAACCAGATGTATCGCCTGTTAACGCCAGAGCAGCAAGCGGTTTTAAATGAGAAGCATCAACAACGAATGGAGCAACTGCGCGATGTGGCGCAATGGCAAAACGGCTCCTCGTTGAAGTTATTGAGTAGTAGCAACTCACGTTCCCAGTAACAAACCCTGTTTTCCTTGCCATAGACACCATCCCTGTCTTCCCCTCCATGATGGAGGGGTTTTTTTTGTCCAAAATTTGTCATCCGGTTATTGCCTTACTGTTTTACTCCATCCGTTATACTACCGGCATGGAAAGGCAGGAGTGTTTATGAATCAAACCTATGGGCGACTGGTCAGCCGGGCGGCAATTGCTGCGACAGTGATGGCGTCACTGTTACTTTTGATCAAAATTTTTGCGTGGTGGTACACCGGGTCGGTGAGTATTCTGGCTGCGTTGGTTGACTCGCTGGTGGATATTGCCGCGTCGCTGACTAACCTGTTAGTGGTGCGCTATTCGCTGCAACCGGCGGATGATGAACACACCTTTGGACACGGCAAAGCAGAGTCGCTGGCGGCGCTGGCGCAGAGCATGTTTATTTCCGGCTCGGCGCTGTTTCTGTTTTTGACCGGTATTCAGCATCTGATTACCCCTACGCCAATGAACGAACCGGGCGTCGGGGTCGTGGTGACGCTTATCGCCCTGGTTTGTACGATCATTCTGGTCACGTTTCAGCGTTGGGTTGTGCGCAAGACGCAAAGTCAGGCAGTACGGGCAGATATGCTTCATTATCAGTCTGATGTTATGATGAACGGAGCGATTCTCGTTGCGCTTGGGCTGGCCTGGTATGGCTGGCATCGCGCGGACGCCTTGTTTGCGTTGGGAATCGGCATCTATATTCTATACAGCGCACTACGTATGGGGTATGAGGCAGTGCAGTCGTTACTGGATCGCGCGCTGCCCGATGAGGAACGTCAGGAAATTATTGATATCGTGACATCGTGGCCGGGCGTCAACGGCGCTCACGATCTTCGCACGCGGCAGTCAGGGCCGACCCGCTTTATTCAGATTCATTTGGAAATGGAAGATAATCTGCCGCTCGTTCAGGCGCATCTGGTGGCTGAACAGGTAGAGCAGGCGATTTTGCGGCGTTTTCCGGGTTCGGATGTCATTATCCACCAGGACCCCTGTTCAGTCGTACCCAGGGAAGGCAAGAGATTTGAGCTTTCGTAATTCGTTGTAAAAAAGTGAGCAAGGCCAGCATTTTGTGTATAAATTACCGCCGTTTGGCCTGACCTGAATCAATTCAGCAGGAAGCGGTTGTTATACTATCTGCATATTCGTTGGATCGTCCCGATGTGCAGAGTAACAGTATCGGCTTCCGGCAACAGATTTCATTTTGCATTCCAAAGTTCAGAGGTAGTCATGATTAAGAAAATCGGTGTGTTGACAAGCGGCGGTGATGCGCCTGGCATGAACGCAGCAATCCGTGGTGTTGTACGCGCAGCGTTGACGGAAGGACTGGAAGTAATGGGTATTTATGATGGCTACCTGGGTCTGTATGAAGACCGTATGGTTCAGCTCGACCGTTACAGCGTGTCCGACATGATCAACCGTGGCGGTACTTTCCTCGGTTCCGCGCGCTTCCCGGAATTCCGCGATGAAAATGTTCGCGCAGTGGCTATCGAAAACCTGAAAAAACGTGGCATCGACGCGCTGGTTGTTATCGGCGGTGACGGTTCCTATATGGGTGCAAAACGTCTGACTGAAATGGGCTTCCCGTGCATCGGTCTGCCGGGCACGATCGACAACGACATCAAAGGCACTGACTACACCATCGGTTATTTCACCGCGCTGGGTACGGTAGTGGAAGCGATTGACCGTCTGCGTGACACCTCTTCCTCTCACCAGCGTATCTCCATCGTTGAAGTGATGGGGCGTTACTGCGGCGACCTGACCCTGGCGGCGGCTATCGCTGGGGGCTGTGAGTTTGTTGTGGTGCCGGAAGTGGAATTCAGCCGTGACGATCTGGTTGCGGAAATCAAAGCGGGCATCGCGAAAGGTAAAAAACACGCGATTGTCGCGATCACCGAACATATGTGTGACGTTGATGAACTGGCGCACTACATCGAGAAAGAGACTGGCCGTGAAACGCGTGCGACCGTACTGGGTCACATCCAGCGTGGCGGCTCTCCGGTGCCTTACGACCGTATTCTGGCTTCCCGTATGGGCTCATATGCCATTGAACTGCTGCTGGAAGGTTTTGGCGGACGTTGTGTGGGCATCCAGAACGAACAACTGGTTCACCATGACATCATCGACGCTATCGAAAACATGAAGCGTCCGTTCAAAGGTGACTGGCTGGATTGCGCTAAAAAGCTGTACTGATCGTTGTGTGTATTGTGCCGGGTGGCGGCTTCGCCTTACCCGGCCTACAACAGTACGGCCTGTAGGCCGGATAAGGCGTTAGCCAGCATCCGGCAATATCCTTCATTTATTCCCTCAAGTTATAGCCAATCTTTTTTTATTCTTTAATGTTTGGATTCCTTTCTGGCACGCTTTACTCATCACAACACTACATAAGAGAGCTGGGCGATGAATAAATGGGGCGTGGGGTTAACATTATTGCTGGCATCGACCAGCGTTCTGGCGAAGGATATTCAGTTACTTAACGTGTCTTACGATCCAACGCGCGAGCTGTACGATCAGTACAACAAAGCGTTTAGCGCGCACTGGAAACAAGAAACGGGCGACAACGTGGTGATCCGTCAGTCACATGGCGGTTCCGGTAAGCAGGCGACGTCAGTCATTAACGGTATTGAGGCCGATGTGGTGACGCTGGCGCTGGCTTATGACGTTGATGCCATTGCAGAGCGCGGTCGTATCGACAAAAACTGGATCAAACGTCTGCCGGACAACTCCGCGCCGTACACGTCCACCATCGTCTTCCTGGTGCGTAAAGGCAATCCGAAGCAAATCCATGACTGGAACGACCTGGTAAAACCGGGCGTGTCGGTGATTACGCCGAACCCGAAAAGCTCTGGCGGCGCACGCTGGAACTATCTGGCTGCGTGGGGATACGCCCTGCACAACAACAACAACGATCAGGCCAAAGCGCAGGACTTCGTAAAAGCGTTATTTAAGAACGTGGAAGTGCTGGATTCTGGCGCGCGTGGTTCAACCAACACCTTTGTTGAGCGTGGGATTGGCGACGTGCTGATCGCCTGGGAGAACGAAGCGCTGTTGGCGACGAACGAACTGGGCAAAGATAAATTCGAAATCGTGACGCCGAGCGAATCAATTCTTGCAGAACCGACCGTCTCCGTGGTGGATAAAGTCGTGGAGAAAAAAGGGACGCAAGCCGTGGCGGAAGCCTATCTGAAGTATCTCTACTCGCCGGAAGGGCAGGAAATTGCGGCGAAAAACTTCTATCGCCCACGCGATCCTGAAGTGGCGAAGAAATATGAAAATGCATTTCCGAAGCTGAAACTCTTCACCATTGACGAGGAGTTTGGCGGGTGGACGAAAGCGCAGAAAGAGCATTTCTCTAATGGCGGTACGTTCGACCAAATCAGCAAACGCTAATGTAAATTGCTTTTCCAGCCCGGTGGCATCGTGCGACCGGGCTTTTTTATTTGTCATCATTTTGCGTTACTCTTGCACGTCAATAAGAGACAGGGAATGAGTAATGAAAAAAACAGGTTATTTTTTGCTGGCGGTTGTGATTGTTGCCGCCGTCGCGGGCATTGGCTACTGGAAGCTGGCCGCTAATCCGAACGCATTGCGGGATATTGTTCTGCAACAATGCGTACCGAACCAACTGCAACAGCAAAATCCTGCGCCATGCGCTGAAGTGAAACCGGATGCCGGGTATGTCGTGTTTAAAGATCGTAATGGCCCGTTGCAGTATCTGTTGATGCCGACGTACCGCATCAACGGTACGGAAAGCCCGCTGCTGGTGGAGCCCTACACGCCGAACTTCTTCTGGCTAGCCTGGCAGGCGCGCAGCTTTATGAACCAAAAGTACGGCAAAGATATTCCAGACAGCGCCATTTCGCTGGCGATTAACTCACGCTCCGGGCGGACGCAAAACCACTTTCATATCCACATCTCCTGCCTGCGCCCTGATGTGCGAGCGCAACTGGATGATAATTTGGCGAAAGTGAGTACCCGCTGGCTGCCACTGCCGGGCGGATTGCGCGGGAATGAATATCTGGCGCGTCGGGTGACGGAAAGCGAGCTGGCGCAACGCAGCCCGTTCATGATGCTGGCGGAAGAAGTGCCGGATGCGCGTGAGCACATGGGCAGCTATGCGCTGGCGGTGGTGCGCCAGAGCGACGACTCTTTTGTTTTGCTGGCGACGCAGCGCAACCTGCTGGCGTTTAACCTCGCTTCCGCTGAGGAAATTCAGGATCATCAATGTGAGATTTTGCAGTAACCCCACCTAATCTGGCGTTTACTCCACCTGCCTGTCTCCGTATTCTTGTTGAAAAAAACAACAGGAGACAGGCATGTCGCTCTGGCTTACACACCCTCTGTTCATTCCTTCGCTGGTGGTCGGCGTGACCATTCTGCTCTGGGCAACCTCGCTGTTGCCGGAGTTTATTACCGCGCTGCTGTTCTTTACCGTGGCGATGGTGGCGAAGATCGCGCCGCCGGACGTCATTTTTGGTGGTTTTGCCTCGTCGGCTTTCTGGCTGGTTTTTAGCGGTTTTGTGCTGGGGGTGGCGATTCGCAAAACAGGGCTGGCAGACAGGGCGGCGCGCGCCTTATCCGCCAGACTGACCGACTCATGGCCGCTGATGGTGGCGAGCGTGGTGCTGCTCAGTTATGCGCTGGCGTTCGTGATGCCGTCCAATATGGGGCGTATCGCGCTGCTGATGCCCATTGTCGCGGCGATGGCGAAACGTGCCGGGATTGCCGATGGCACGCGCGCCTGGTACGGACTGGCGCTTGCGGTGGGCTTTGGAACCTTCCAGCTCTCCGCGACCATCCTGCCTGCTAACGTACCTAACCTGGTGATGAGCGGGGCGGCGGAAGGCTCGTACGGCATCCACCTGAACTATCTGCCGTATCTTCTGCTGCATACGCCTGTTCTGGGCTGGTTGAAAGGCGCGCTGTTAATCGTCCTGATTTGTTGGCTGTTTCCCGGTAAACCGCATGCGCCTCGCGACCTGACGCCGCCTGCGCCGATGAGCCGTGCGGAGAAACGGCTGGCGTGGATGCTGGCGGTGGTGCTGGCGATGTGGGTCAGCGAAAGCTGGCACGGTATTGGCCCGGCGTGGACCGGGCTGGCGGCGGCGGTGATCACACTGTTGCCGCGCGTGGGGTTTATCAACGGGGAAGAGTTTTCCAGCGGCGTGAATATCCGCACCTGTATTTATGTGGCAGGCATTCTGGGGCTGGCGATCACCGTGACGCAAACCGGCATTGGCAATGCGGTGGGCGAGGCGCTGCTGCATGTCATGCCGCTGGACCCGGAAAAGCCCTTCACCAGTTTCCTGGCGCTGACCGGCATTACCACCGCGCTGAATTTTATTATGACGGCGAACGGCGTTCCGGCGCTGTATACCACGCTGGCGCAGAGTTTTTCCGACGCAACCGGTTTTCCGCTGCTGTCGGTGATTATGATTCAGGTATTGGGGTACTCCACGCCGCTGTTGCCCTATCAGGCGTCGCCGATTGTGGTGGCGATGGCATTAGGGAAAGTCCCGGCAAAACCAGGCATGACGCTGTGTCTGGCACTGGCGCTGGCAACGTATCTGGTGCTGTTGCCGCTGGATTACGTGTGGTTTAGTTTACTGGGGCGTTTGTAAAAAAAGCCCGGTGGCGTTAACGCTTACCGGGCCTGTGATTTTGTGTGGCGGGTAAGCGCAAGCGCCACCCGCCACAACAGCATTAAGCTTGTTTAGCCGCTTCCGCTGCTTTAACGATCACCGCGAACGCGTCAGCTTTCAGGGAAGCACCGCCAACCAGCGCGCCGTCGATGTCCGGCTGAGCGAACAGTTCTGCCGCGTTAGCTGCGTTTACGGAACCGCCGTACTGGATGATCACTTGCTCAGCGATTTTCGCGTCAGCTTTGGCGATGTGGTCACGGATGAATTTGTGAACAGCCTGCGCCTGCGCCGGAGTGGCGGATTTGCCAGTACCGATCGCCCATACAGGTTCGTAAGCGATAACCACGCCTTCAAACGCCGCAGCGCCCTGAGTTTTCAGTACCGCGTCGATCTGACGAGCACAGACTTCTTCGGTTTTGCCAGCTTCGTTTTCTGCTTCGGTTTCACCGATGCACAGAACCGGAGTCAGACCCTGCTCTTTCAGCACGGCGAATTTCTTCGCGATCAGCTCGTCAGACTCTTTGTGGTAAGTACGACGCTCAGAGTGGCCGATGATGATGTACTGCGCGCCGATATCCTTCAGCATTTCAGCAGAAGTTTCACCGGTGAATGCGCCAGACAGGTTCAGGTCAACGTTCTGCGCGCCCAGAATGATGTGGCTACCGGCAGCGGCGTGTTTCGCCATGTCGATATACATTTCCGGCGGTGCAATCGCAACTGCACAGCCAGCAACGCCAGCCAGTTCTTTACGCAGGTTAGCCACCAGCTCGTTTACCATGTGGCGGCTGCCGTTCAGTTTCCAGTTACCCATCACTAAAGGATGTCGCATTTCATTTCTCCACGCTTTGTCAGCGAATTAAGGAAGATGGCCGCCCTTCAGGGACGGCATGGTCTGTGAAACAGTATAGAGATCCCTCCCTCGAAAGGCTTTGCTTTTTGTCACTTAATTCAGCCCTTCCAGATTCTCCGATAGCGCTAGCTTAATCGGTTCAACAGCGAAGGTCAGCCCTTTTTCCCCGTTGTCTGCGACAACATAGCGAATCGCGCCTTCCGTTTCGGCGTAGTAGTGCTTATTCTTGCCCGCTGTGAGTAATTTTTGCAGTTTTTGCTGGCTTTGCTCTTTTGTCAGAAGCGGGGCGACGGTGCGGATCACCGCCGCCATGTATTCCTGCGCTTTGGCTTTGGCGGCTTTTTGCTCGGGCCCCTGAATGGGAAGCCAGGTAATCTGCATACTTTTGATTTTTAACGTACCGCGCTCCAGCGCCGTTGAGGCGTACAGATTTTCATTGATCTTGCTGGCGGCGCGGGTCAGGTTCGCCCTGTCGCGGCTGCTGTCGATAGCACGAAATTCGTTCAGTGGAAGCCGGGGATTTTGCTGATTAAAGTTTTCGCGAAACTGGCTGATGGAGAGATCAAACGTCGGCGCGCCAGCCAGCAGGTAGGGCGCGGTCGTCGCAGACGGCGATGCCTCCGCCAGCACCGCTGTGCTCGCAGTTATGGCGGAAAACAATAATAAAAACAGTGTATACCCTGGCTTCATCAATCTTACCTTTCGTTAGGACTGCTCACGATTAAAACGATAACTGTCGGGCTTGTCAAAAGGGTAAACTGACAGCGAAGGCAATAATAAAGGAACTTACATGACCATACAGCAGTGGTTATTCTCATTTAAAGGGCGTATTGGACGCCGTGATTTCTGGATCTGGCTCGGTCTCTGGTTTGTCGGCATGCTGGTGCTGTTTTCGCTGGCGAGCAAGAACTTACTCGATATCCAGACGGCGGCATTTTGTCTGGTGTGTCTGCTCTGGCCCACGGCGGCGGTCATGGTTAAGCGTTTGCATGACCGGGGGCGCTCCGGCCTGTGGGCGTTATTGATGATTCTGGCGTGGATGCTGCTGGCCGGAAATTGGATGATGTTGCCGGGAATGTGGCAGTGGGTCGTGGGGCGCTTTGTCCCGACGCTCATTCTGGTCATGATGTTTATCGATCTGGGGGCGTTTGTCGGCACTCAGGGCGAGAATAAGTTCGGCAAAGAAACGCAGGATGTGAAGTTTAAAGCAGAGCCTCAGGCAGGCGATAAACCGTAGGCCGGATAAGGCATTTATGCCGCTATCCGGCAGAGCGCCCGGTGGCGCTGGCGCTTACCGGGCCTGCGACCGTGCTTACCAGTAGTGCTCAGCGGTCATGTGCCCAGGACGACGACGCAGGTGTTTGGTCATGTGCCGGGTCTCCTTCAGCAGCTGTTGCGTATCACGCACCATCTGCGGATTTCCGCACAGCATCACATGGCTGGTCTCGGTGTCCATCGGTAAACCGACCGCCGCTTCCAGCGCGCCGCTTTCAATCAGTGCGGGGACGCGCCCGGTAAGCGAGCCTGCGATGGTTTCCCGACTGACGACAGTTTGAATGCGCAGCTTGCCTTCGTAGCGCTTTTGCAATTCCAGCATTAACGGCAGGTAACTTAAATCAGCGGCGTAACGCGCGGCATGCACCAGTACCAGGTTGTTAAAGCGCTCCAGGTCTTTACCGAGTTGCAGAATCGACAAATAAGGGCCAATGGCCGTTCCGGTCGCCAGCATCCACAGGGTGTCGCAGTCAGGCACTTCATCCAGAACAAAGAACCCCGCCGCTTCACTCACCACCTGTACTTCATCGCCAGGTTTAAGCGCCGCCAGACGTGGGCTGAGTTTGCCTTCGGGAACCGTCACCAGGTAAAACTCTAAATCGGGATTATCGGGCGCATTCACATAGGAATAGGCGCGTTGTACGCGTTCGCCATCGATCTCCAGTCCGAGTTTGGTAAACTGGCCTGCGGTGAAGGGATGAACGGGGGCGTGAACGGTCAGACTAAACAGGGCGTCGGTCCAGTACTGTACCTTCGTGACTTTTCCTGTTACCCAATCTGCCATGATCTTCTCCTGTCTGCTGCAATACCCTTATCTTCGTTCGTTGAACGAAAGATTTCCAGCCCCGAAGGGCCGGAAGGCTCAATCGAACAAATCAGTTACAGGATATGCGCCTGCACATCCGGGTCTTTGCGATCCAGATAGTGGATGGACTGAATACGGCGGATAGTGCGCGATTTGCCGCGAATCAGCAGCGTTTCGGTGGTAGCGATATTGCCTTTGCGGCTAATCCCCTCCAGCAGATCGCCTTTGGTGATCCCGGTGGCGGAGAAGATGACGTTATCGCTGCGCGCCATTTCGTCCAGACGCAGCGCTTTACCGGCGTCAATGCCCATAGCTTTACAGCGTGCCAGCTCCTGCTCGCCAATGCGGCGGTTCTCTTCGCTGTCGCCTTTGACGTTGTGACGCGCCAGCAGACGGCCCTGCATGTCGCCATCCAGCGCACGAATCACCGCTGCGGAGACAACACCTTCCGGCGCGCCGCCAATGCCGTACAGCACATCCACTTCACTGTCTGGCATACAGGTCAGAATAGAGGCCGCCACGTCGCCATCAGGAATAGCGAATACGCGCACGCCAAGCTGCTGCATCTCTGCAATCACCGCGTCATGACGCGGTTTGGCCAGAATCGTAACCGTCAGTTCGCTGAGCGGTTTGCTGAGGGCGGCTGCGATGTTACGCAGGTTGTCCGCCAGCGGCAGATTCAGGTCGATAGATCCTTTAGCGCCCGGCCCGACGATCAGCTTTTCCATGTACATATCCGGCGCGTTGAGGAAACAGCCTTTGTCACCGACCGCCAGAACCGCCAGCGCGTTCGCCTGGCCCATCGCCGTCATACGGGTGCCTTCGATAGGGTCGACGGCGATATCTACCGCATCGCCACGGCCGGTGCCGACTTTCTCACCGATAAACAGCATGGGCGCTTCATCAATCTCGCCTTCGCCGATGACAATGGTGCCGTCAATATTGACCTGGTTGAGCATAATACGCATGGCGTTTACCGCCGCGCCGTCAGCGGTATTTTTGTCGCCGCGTCCCAGCCATTTATAGCCAGCCAGCGCCGCCGCTTCCGTTACGCGGGAAAATTCGATGGCAAGTTCTCGTCTCATAGCAAACTCGTAGCAGAAAGGAATGGCGCGAAGTGTAGCACAGGGGAGGGTGGGAATAATTGATATGCTTGGGGGTTACTTCCGCACAGATAACTTGCCGGGTGGCGGCTTCGCTTAT
>NZ_JAOWGI010000027.1:1717-50944 GCF_030333225.1 Citrobacter sp. CK202 | reverse complement strand
CAAGCATGTAGCATGTAGGCCGGATAAGCGAAGCCGCCATCCGGCAGATCAGTATTACTCTTCGTGGTCTTCCCACGCCAGGGCGCGTTTGACCGCTTTTTTCCAGCCGCTGTAACGGAAGTTACGCTCGGTGGTTTCGATGCCAGGACGGAATTCACGCTCGATGACCGCTTTTTCCT
Source organism: Citrobacter sp. CK202 (assembly GCF_030333225.1). Lineage (NCBI taxonomy): Bacteria > Pseudomonadati > Pseudomonadota > Gammaproteobacteria > Enterobacterales > Enterobacteriaceae > Citrobacter > Citrobacter sp. CK202. Next base: position 50,765 of record NZ_JAOWGI010000027.1, on the reverse strand, counting down.
GCAACTCATCCAGGTTCTGCCAGTAACCCACCGCCAGACCTGCCAGATACGCCGCACCCAGTGCCGTCACTTCGCGCACTTCCGGGCGCTCAACGCGCGTACCAAGAATGTCTGACTGGAACTGCATCAGGAAGTTGTTGGCAACCGCGCCGCCGTCAACGCGCAGGGCGTGCAGGCGAATACCGGAGTCTGCCTGCATCGCTTCCAGCACGTCGCGCGTCTGGTAAGCGATCGATTCCAGCGTTGCACGGATGATGTGGTTGGAGTTTACGCCACGGGTCAGACCGAAGATGGCGCCGCGCGCATACGGGTCCCAGTACGGCGCGCCCAGACCGGTAAAGGCCGGAACAACGTATACGCCGTTGGTGTCTTTCACTTTGGTGGCGAAATATTCAGAGTCGAATGCGTCGCTGATTAGTTTCATCTCATCACGCAGCCACTGAATGGATGCGCCAGCCATAAACACCGCCCCTTCCAGCGCATAGTTCACTTCGCCGGTCGGGCCACAGGCGATGGTGGTCAAAAGTCCGTTTTCGGACTTAACCGCTTTCTCGCCGGTGTTCATCAGCATAAAGCAGCCGGTGCCGTAAGTGTTTTTCGCCATCCCCTCTTTGACGCACAGCTGGCCGAACAGCGCCGCCTGCTGGTCACCGGCGATCCCGGCGATTGGAATACGCGTGCCGCCTTTACCCCCGATGTTCGTCTGGCCGTACACTTCAGAAGAACGACGCACTTCCGGCAGCATGGCGCGCGGGATATCCAGCGCATCCAGCATTTTGTCATCCCAGTCCAGGGTATGGATGTTGAACAGCATGGTACGTGAAGCGTTGGTGTAATCCGTGACGTGTACGCGTCCCTGCGTCATTTTCCAGATAAGCCAGGTATCCACCGTACCGAACAGCAGTTCACCGCGACGTGCGCGCTCACGGGAGCCTTCTACGTGATCGAGAATCCACTTCACTTTGGTGCCGGAGAAGTACGGGTCAATCACCAGACCGGTGTTGTTGCGGATGTAATCTTCCATGCCGTCACGCTTCAGGCGTTCGCAGATTTCGGCGGTACGGCGGCACTGCCAGACAATCGCGTTATAAATCGGTTTGCCGGTTTCACGTTCCCAGACGATGGTGGTTTCACGCTGGTTAGTAATACCGATTGCTGCGATCTGATCGGAACTGATGTCTGCTTTCGCCAGCACTTCAACCAGCGTTGAGCTTTGGGTGGCCCAGATTTCCATTGGGTCGTGTTCTACCCAGCCTGCTTTCGGGTAGATTTGCTCAAATTCACGTTGCGACACGCTAACGATATTCGCATCGTGATCCATCACGACGGCGCGGGAGCTGGTGGTGCCCTGGTCGAGCGCAACGATATATTTTTTCTCAGTCATAATTTTTTTGTCCCGTAGTCACATTACAGCGAAGCTTTTTGTTGTGCGGTAGTGGTGGTGTCCTTCTCTTCAACCACGCAAGTATCACACGGCAAATGGCGGCCAATCAGTTTACGATAGGCGAATGCGCCCAGAATGGCGCCCGCAATCGGGCCGAACATCGGCACCAGGAAGTAAGGAATATCCTTACCGCCAGTCAAGGCAACGTTCCCCCAGCCAGCGAGCCAGGCGAACAGTTTCGGGCCGAAGTCACGCGCCGGGTTCATCGCAAACCCGGTCAGTGGCCCCATAGAGGCGCCAATTACTGCGATCAGTAAACCAATGAGCAGAGGAGCCAGTGGGCCGCGCGGCACGCCGTTACCATCATCGGTCAGCGCCAGAATAAGCCCCATCAGAATAGCGGTAATTACCATCTCAACCGCGAAGGCTTGCACAAAATTGATATGTGGATTTGGATATGTTGAGAAAGTGCCAGCCAGATCAACACTTTCGATACTGCCACGGACGATGTGGTGCGTTTGTTCAAAATCAGCGAAAAGATTGTAGTAAAGCCCGTAAACTAATGCCGCTGCGCAAAACGCGCCGGCAACTTGAGAAATGATAAAAGGAACAACTTTGCGTTTGTCGAAACAGGCAAACAGCCACAGTGCGATTGTTACGGCTGGATTTAAATGTGCGCCGGAGACACCTGCTGTCAGGTAGATAGCCATCGCCACCCCCAGACCCCAGATGATACTGATTTCCCACTGACCGAAAGTAGCACCTGCTACTTTAAGAGCAGCGACACAACCCACACCGAAGAAAATCAACAACCCAGTACCGAGAAATTCAGCAATGCACTGGCCTTTTAAGGTTGATGTTTGACTCATAATCGGATCCTGAAGAGAGTTTAATGTTTATTGTTTGCGAAGAGGTCACTGACGCCTTCGATGCCTGTAGGCATACTGTTAATTTATCGTTAACGAGCAAAAACGAGAAATATCGAAATCAAAATGTGTGTACTGCGTCAATAAAATGAGCGTTATCGCGCCATGAAGCGCGTTTTACGACAAACCAGGAGTGTGAGCTGAATCATTTCATTAACCAATATGTTAACACTTTAGAGTTATGTGAGTTATGTCACCAGGACAAGGATGAAAAGTGTTGCAAACCGCAATCTACGCGGTATGTCGCTGGACAGGGATGGCGCGGCTTCATACAATCGGCACTATATATTGTGCGCGTTTACGTGAAGCGTCGCCTTGCAATTCAGGAGAGGTATGGCCATGTCATTAGAAGTGTTTGAGAAACTGGAAGCAAAAGTACAGCAGGCGATTGATACCATTACGCTTTTGCAGATGGAAATCGAAGAGCTGAAAGAAAAGAACAACAGCCTGGCGCAGGATGTACAGTCTGCTCAGCATCAGCGTGAAGAGCTGGAGCGTGAGAACAACCATCTGAAAGAACAGCAGAGCGGGTGGCAGGATCGTTTGCAGGCGCTGCTGGGTCGTATGGAAGAAGTCTGAGCCGTAGCGGTGTTGGCTGCGCTCAGCGTTGTAGGCCGGATAAGGCGTAAGCCGCCATCCGGCACTGCAATATCGCCTGATGGCGCTACGCTTATCAGGCCTACAGTCGGCATCGTTTATGAGCGGCAACGCAATAAAAAAGGCACCTTACGGTGCCTTTTTTGATCACTCGATATCAAGTGGGTCTTCGGAGAGGATTATCCCTGTATTGTCGGCGTAGAGATGATCGCCGGAGAAGAAGGTCACGCCGCCAAAATTGACGCGGACGTCGCTTTCCCCGATTCCTTCACCTGCGGCGCCTACCGGAATCGCGGCAAGCGCCTGGATGCCGATATCCAGCTCTTCCAGGTCGTCTACCTGACGCACCGCGCCGTAGATGACCAGCCCTTCCCATTCATTTTGCGTAGCCAGACGCGCCAGTTCGGCGTCGACCAGCGCGCGACGGACAGAACCACCGCCATCGACCAGCAGAATGCGACCACGGCCATTCTGTTCGAGCAGATCGTAGAGCAACCCGTTGTCCTCGAAACATTTTACCGTGATGATTTGTCCGCCAAACGACGACCGTCCTCCAAAGTTAGAGAACAGTGGTTCCACGACGTTGACATCTTCCTGGTAGATGTCACAAAGCTCGGAAGTATCGTATTTCATAGGCTTAACGTTCAGTTGCTGCGAGAATTTTTAGTATATCGCGCTATGCGTACTGTTTGCAAAATCATCAATTGTTCATTGATATTTGTCAGTTAAACCGCCCACTGGCTTAAGAAAATCCCGACGACAAACAGCAGGTTAGTCAACAGCGCGGCTTTAACGGTACGTTCCAGCATCGGGCGCATCGCAGCGGGTTCCATTTCGCGCATCACATAACGCGCCTGTTTAATCAGTAACGGTGCGGCCAGGATGAACAGCCATCCCCACAGGCTTTGCAGTGAAATCAGGTTAAACAGCGCCAGGCAGACCAGTGAACCCATCAACAGGCAGGCGTGATAACGACGTGCGTTAACCGCGCCTAAACGTACCACCAGCGTGTTTTTACCGTTTTCTTTATCGCTGTTGATATCGCGCAGATTGTTGATGTTGAGCACGGCGGTCGCCAGCAGTCCGCAGGCGGTAGCAGGTAAGATAAGCGCAGGAATGAGCGTATGCGCCTGTAGATACCAGCTGCCCATTACGCTGAGCCAGCCAAAGAACACCAGCACGGAAATGTCGCCCAGACCAATATAGCCGTAAGGACGGTTCCCGACGGTGTAGGTAATCGCGGCGATAATCGACAGGCCGCCCAGCACCAGGAATCCGACAAAATCCGCCAGCGTATGACATGCGACAGCCACCAGCGCCAGACCGGAGAGGCAAATCAGCGCCACGGTAATGATCAGCGCCCGCTTCATCTCCTGCCGGGTGATCACCCCTTTTTGCATCCCGCGCAGCGGCCCGATGCGGTCAGGCTTATCACTGCCTTTGACGGCGTCGCCATAATCGTTGGCAAGGTTCGATAAGATTTGCAGCAGCCCGGCGGTGATCAACGCCAGCAGCGCAACCAGGGGATCGAAGTACCCTTGCCACCATGCCAGCGCTGTACCGACGATGATTGCCGCAAACGCGAGCGGCAGCGTTTTCGGTCGTAAACTTTCCAGCCAGGCCTGGGAGCGGCTAATTTGTTGTTGTTCAGTCATATTTAGCGCCAATAAAAATGGGGCTTTTCAGCCCCATCAACAGTGATGAAAATGCATTGAACGCGATTATAGGATAAAACGACTCAGATCTTCATCTGCGACCAGCGCATCCAGATGTTTGCTCACATATTCCGCATCAATTGTTATGCTCTGACCATTCAGATCGCTGGCGTCATAGGAGATATCTTCCATCAGACGTTCCAGAACGGTATGCAGACGACGCGCACCGATGTTTTCGGTGGTTTCGTTTACCTGCCATGCCGCTTCGGCAATGCGTTTGATGCCGGATTCGGTAAACTCGATGTCCACGCCTTCAGTCGCCATCAGCGCTTTGTACTGAACGGTAACGGACGCGTTCGGCTCGGTGAGAATGCGTTCGAAATCTTCAGTTGTCAGCGCTTTCAGCTCAACGCGAATCGGCAGACGCCCCTGCAACTCAGGGATCAGATCAGACGGTTTCGCCACCTGGAACGCGCCGGAGGCGATAAACAGGATGTGGTCGGTTTTCACCATACCGTGCTTGGTAGAGACGGTGCAGCCTTCTACCAGCGGCAGCAGATCGCGCTGTACGCCTTCGCGGGAAACGTCCGGGCCAGAGGATTCGCCGCGTTTACAGATTTTGTCGATTTCGTCGATAAACACGATTCCGTGCTGTTCAACGGCGTCGATGGCTTCCTGTTTCAGCTCTTCCGGGTTCACCAGTTTGGCCGCTTCTTCTTCAATCAGCAGCTTCATCGCGTCTTTGATTTTCAGCTTACGCGGTTTTTGTTTCTGGCCGCCTAGGTTCTGGAACATGGACTGCAACTGGCTGGTCATCTCTTCCATTCCCGGAGGCGCCATAATTTCAACGCCCATCGGTGCGGCTGCGAGATTGATCTCAATTTCTTTATCGTCGAGCTGGCCTTCACGCAGTTTTTTGCGGAATGCCTGGCGCGCAGCGGACGGCTCTTGCTGTTGCTCAGCCTGACCCCAGTTATTTTTCGCCGGAGGGATCAGCGCGTCGAGAATACGCTCTTCCGCCATTTCTTCTGCGCGGTAGCGGTTTTTCTCAATAGACTGAACGCGCACCATTTTGATCGCGGAGTCGGTCAGGTCGCGGATAATGGAATCCACTTCTTTACCCACATAACCGACTTCGGTGAATTTTGTCGCTTCAACTTTGATGAACGGCGCGTTGGCCAGTTTTGCCAGGCGACGCGCGATTTCGGTTTTACCTACACCGGTCGGGCCGATCATCAGAATATTTTTTGGCGTCACTTCATGGCGCAGCTCTTCGTTGAGCTGCATGCGGCGCCAGCGGTTACGCAGTGCAATCGCCACGGAACGCTTGGCGTTGTCCTGGCCAATGATGTGCTTGTTCAGTTCGCTGACGATTTCGCGTGGGGTCATTTCAGACATGGGAGATCCTTACGCTTTAGACGGTAATTCTTCAATGGTGTGGAAGTGGTTGGTGTAAATGCAGATATCGCCTGCAATATCCAACGCCTTTTCAGCAATTTCGCGGGCGCCCAGTTCGGTATTTTCTAGCAGTGCGCGTGCCGCAGCCTGGGCGTAGGGACCACCGGAGCCGATAGCAATCAGATCATTTTCCGGCTGTATGACATCGCCATTACCCGTGATGATCAGTGAAGCGGTTTCATCTGCGACGGCCAGCAGCGCTTCGAGCTTGCGTAGCATACGGTCAGTACGCCAGTCTTTCGCCAGTTCAACGGCGGCTTTGACCAGGTGGCCCTGATGCATTTCCAGTTTACGCTCAAACAGTTCGAACAGCGTGAATGCGTCTGCCGTTCCCCCTGCAAAGCCCGCAATGACTTTATCGTTGTACAGACGGCGAACTTTCTTCACGTTGCCTTTCATTACGGTATTGCCCAGTGTGGCCTGACCATCACCGGCGATTACCACATGGCCGTTACGGCGTACGCTTACTATTGTTGTCACGAGCAGACCCCTTGGTTACAAATGCAGAATACAGGCCCCGCACGCGGTACGGGGCATAATGCAAATATAAATGGGGGGGATTTTGGGGGTTTCAACCCCCGGAGGCGAGTCGAATGCAGTTTGTGTGACCCGCCATCTTCAGGCGGTTAAGGGTGCTGTCTGCATTCTCTTTGCCTTTGACTGGGCCGATGACCACACGATTCCACCCGTTGTTGGTGGTGATTTTGGAGTCAAAGCCTTCAAAAGCCAACTGGGCGCGCACGGTTTCCGCTTGCTCGGCGCCTTTGAAGGAGCCGCATTGCACCATCCAGCGACGTTCATCTTTCTTCTCTGCCGTCTGTTTTGGCGCTTCAGGTTCACGCGCGATCGGCGCGGCCTGCTGCGTTTTAGGCTGAGAAGTCGTGGTGTGCGCAGGCGTCTGCAACAGGTCCTGATAAGGCTGCTGGGATGTCGTCTGTTTCGGCTGCTGCGTCTGGCGTGGCTGCTGTGCAGGTGCAGTCTGCGCCGTACGCGGTTGCTGCTGTGGCTGTTGGTACGGTTGCTCCGTCACGCGTGGCTGCGTACGCGGCTGTTGAACCGGCTGGGTGTTAGCCCACTGCTGCTGTTGTACCTGCTGCTGTGCCTGACGCTGGCGCTGCAATGTCTGCTGACGCTGTTCAGGCGTCTGTTCGTTCCACGGCACTTCGTTAAGTTGGGTCGGCTGCTGGCGCATATCCGCCTGCATTTGCGCCAGTAGCTGACGCTGCTCGCTGGTGAGCTGCTCCGGGTTCATCACTTCGCCGCCCGCAGAAGGCTCGGTTGGCGCACGCACGCCCGGCTGGCGGCTTTCCAGTTCTTTAATGTAGCGCCAGCGCTCTTCCGGCTTCGGCGGCAGCCCGTTGCCGGTCACTTTCTGGCTTTGCAGCGTTTCGGACTCTTCTTTTTTGTGATGAGTAATGAAGTACAGACCCCCGATAAAGGCCACAAGGACAGCCGCCGCAATAGCGACCATTGCGGGTGAAACCGCAGGCGTGTTGCGTTGCTTTTTCCGTGAGGTGCTCTTTTTGCGCCGCGAAGGTGCCGGTTGACCGCGACGTACATAATCTCGTTGTGCCACTATCGTTTCGCTGTATTTATTCGTTCGTCAGCCCGCCATGTTACTTAAGCGGCGGGCTTTTGACCAGATACGTGAGTCTTAAAGGTTTAAGTTAAGGCTCGCGTCGAACCACGAATAATTAACTCGCAGTCCAGCAAGCGCGAGCCGCTGCTGACATTTTGCCCCTGTAACTGGTCGAGCAAGAGCAGCATTGCTTCGCGCCCGATATCGAAGCGCGGCTGTGAAACCGTCGTCAGAGGCGGGTCGCAAAATTCCGCCAGCGCAATGTTATCAAAGCCAATGATGGACAGATCGTCAGGGACTTTCAGACCATGACGCTTGGCCCAGGAGAGCGCGCCGAGCGCCATAACGTCGCTGTGACAGAACACGGCGGTCGGAGGCTGCGGAAGCGCAAGCAGCTGTTGCAGCGCGTGGCCGCCCGCCTCGTAGGTGAAATCGCCCCGGGCGATATAATGCGGGTCGACGGTAATGCCGCAGCGACGCAGCGCCTGCACATAGCCTTGCAGACGGTAGTGGCACAGCGGCATCTCCTCCGGCCCGGCAATGCATCCGATACGCTGGTGCCCCTGTTCATGCAGATAATTTACGGCGTTAAAGGCCGCAGTCAGGTTATCAATATGAACGGTAGGCAGCTCCAGCTCCGGCGCGAATTCGTTGGCCATCACCATCGGCGGCAGATTTCGTTGCTCTTCAATGCTGGCGTCGAACGGCAGGCGTGAACCGAGCAATAACATGCCATCAATTTGTTTGGTGATGATCAAATTGATAAAGGTCTTCTCTTGCTGATTCTGGTGCGCGCAGTCACCAATCAACACCAGATATCCGTGGCTTGCGGCGGTAACCTCAATGCCCCGGATGATTTCACTGAAAAAGGGATCACAAATATCCGGGACGATCACCAGGATGGTGCGTGATTCATTCCGTTTGCTATTTCGCCCCATTGATTGCGGTAAATATCCCACCTCCATCGCCGCCTGTTCAACCCGGTTACGGGTCGACTGGGAGACTTTATCCGGGTTCATTAACGCACGGGACACGGTTGCTGTTGAGACTTTCGCCTTCATAGCAACATCTTTCATTGTAGCGGCAGCAACCTGTTTCTTCGGTTTCACACTCTCTCCTCGCCTGGGAAATCAGGCGCAGAACTATCCTTGTTTAACTCACATCGAAAACATTTTTATCAGATAGTTAATGGAAGCGGTTACAGAATTTTCATAAAAAGTGTGATGGATATTTAATTTTACGATCCGCCTCGCATCGTGACCCGTTATCCCTCAATGGGATCGACATCCAGCACCCATTTAACCTTGCGGGATTCGGGTAGCGTATTGATGAGCGCCAGCGTGCCGCTGACGATGTGTTGCAGACGAATTCGCGACGGATGCTGCAACAAAATTTGCCAACGGTAGCGGCCGCCGCGTTTTGGCGCGAGCGCAGGCACCGGGCCTAATACCCAGAGCTTGTCATCCGCAAGCGGGCTGGCCTGAATCAGATTACGCAGCTGTTGCAGGAACACCGGCGCCTGCTGGTTGTTATGATCTTCCGCCCGCACAATCACATGGCTGGTCCACGGCGGAAGTTGCAGCGTTTGCCGCTCGGCCAGCGCCTGTTCAGCAAAAGCGTCATAGCCTTTGTGCAGCAAGGTTTGCAGCAAAGGGTGCTCTGGATGGTGGGTTTGCAATACCACCTCGCCCTGTTTTCCGGCGCGTCCGGCGCGGCCGGAAACCTGAGTGTAAAGCTGGGCAAAACGTTCCGCCGAACGGAAATCCGCTGAGAACAGCGCGCCGTCAACGTCCAGCAGCGCTACCAGGGTGACGTCCGGGAAATGGTGCCCTTTCGCCAGCATTTGCGTGCCGATCAAAATGCGCGCGCCGCCGCGATGGACTTCCGCCAGATGCTGCTCCAGCGCGCCTTTACGGCTGGTGGTGTCGCGGTCGATGCGCGAGACCGGCACGCCGGGAAAGAAGGGCGCCAACGCCTGCTCAAGCTGTTCTGTCCCTAACCCGACCGGCACCATATGCGTGGAGCCGCAGGAAGGGCACTGACGCGGTATCGGGCGCTGGCTGTCGCAATGGTGACAGCGCAGGTGGTGTTGCGCCTGGTGCAACGTGTAATAGTGATCGCAGCGCGGACATTCGGCAATCCAGCCGCAGTCGTGGCATAACAGCGCAGGAGCAAATCCCCGACGGTTAAGGAAGAGAATGACCTGGTTATCTGCCTGCAGGTGCTGATGCATACGGGCGATAAGCGCGGGAGCCAGCCCGGCCTGGATCTTCTGGCCTTTTAAATCCAGCACATGCTGGAGGGCAGGGCGTGCGTTGCCTGCCCGGCGCGTCAGGCGCAGCATGCGGTACTTTTTTTGTCGCACGTTGCATAACGTCTCCAGCGCCGGTGTTGCCGAGCCGAGAATAATCGGGATTTGTTCGCTGTGAGCGCGGTACACCGCCAGGTCGCGGGCGTGGTAACGCCAGCCTTCCTGCTGTTTATAGGAGCTGTCATGCTCTTCGTCGATCACAATGACGCCGAGGTTTTTAAACGGCGTAAACAACGATGAGCGGGTGCCGATGACAATCGCCGCCTCGCCGTTTTTGGCTTTCAGCCAGGCTGAGAGACGTTCGCTGTCATTTAACCCGGAGTGCAGAACTTCGACGGGGGCGTTGAAGCGCTCGCGAAAGCGGGCGATGGTTTGCGGCGTCAGGCCAATTTCCGGCACCATCACCAGCGCCTGTTTGCCCTGAGCGAGGACGTTTTCCAGTACGCTGAGATAGACCTCTGTTTTACCGGAACCCGTAACGCCCGCCAGCAGCCAGGCAGAAAAGCTGTCCGACGCGCTGTGGATGGCGCCAACGGCGGTGGCCTGTTCGGTATTGAGACGCAGCCGATCGCCACAGACGGCGTAATGAGTGCGCCAGTCGCTAAAGCCGGGCGTTTCGCTCGCCAGCTCGCACAGTCCTTTTTTACGCAGCGCCTGGAGCGCCGCGTCATTAAATTCAAGATCCGCCACCTGGTCGCGCCAGATCTTCCCCTGCCGCAGCGCGGCCAGCGCCTGTTGCTGTTTAGGCGAGCGCTTCAGGCTATTGAGATCGATAGCGTGGCCGTCTTCGGTGGCGAACCAGTACCACATCGGCGCGTTGCTGGCGGGTTTCCCCTGGCGCAGCAAAATCGGCAGAGCGTGAAACAGAACGTCACCCATTGGATGGTGGTAGTAATCCGCCGCCCAAAGCAGCAAACGCCAGACGGAGGGGGAAAAGACCGGCTCGCTGTCCAGTACCTCAACGACCGCTTTCAGTTCGTTAAGCGGCAGTTCGCTTTGCTCGCTGACCGACACCACAATCCCGACGCGTTCCTGCTGTTTGCCAAACGGCACGCGCACCCGACACCCGGCTTTGACGGTCATGCCTTCTGGCAAGAGATAGTCAAAGGTGCGGGGTAGCGGAACGGGCAAGGCAACGTGCGCGACGGGCATGTAATCATCCTGGCTGACTTGAATTCTGGCGGGTTAGTATACACATTGTGATGAGGGAGCGCGGATCAGTTTGCATACGCTGGTCAAATTCTGTATGATTCGCCGCCTTTGATACACATTTGTATCATCGACCTATACTATCAACATCGCGTGGTGTCTGGCGTTAGGGCTGGAAGAGCGACGCGGCCTTAAACCGAGGTTTCCCCATGAAAAAAGATATTCACCCGAAATACGAAGAAATTACTGCAAACTGCTCTTGCGGTAATGTCATCAAAATCCGCTCTACTGCAGGTCACGACCTGAACCTGGACGTGTGCGGTAAATGCCACCCGTTCTACACTGGCAAACAGCGTGATGTTGCTACCGGTGGCCGTGTTGACCGCTTCAACAAGCGTTTCAGCATCCCGGGCAGCAAATAAGTTATTGCTGTCAAAGAAAAAAGCGCCGAAAGGCGCTTTTTTTGTCTTTGCCTGATGGCGTTGACGCTTATCAGTACCTGCGGTACTGAATCCTTCCGCTGCTATCCGGCAAAAAAATCAATACTCCCACGTATCCGGGTCGATCCCCAGTTCACGCATGATGATTTTGGCCTCTTCCGGTATTTCATCACTGCGCTCTTTACGCAAGTCTTCATCGTTCGGCAATGGTTGCCCGGTAAAGGCATGCAGAAACGCTTCACACAGCAGTTCGCTGTTGGTGGCGTGACGCAGGTTGTTCACCTGACGACGCGTGCGTTCATCGGTGAGGATTTTTAACACCTTCAGAGGAATGGAAACCGTAATCTTTTTGACTTGCTCACTCTTCTTACCGTGCTCAGCGTATGGGCTGATATATTCGCCGCTCCATTCAGCCATGAGATACCTTTAATCTTCTCGTCATTAGTTAAGGGCCAGAATCGTCGTGCCTGGCCGTAATCCCGCATAGTTTACCGTACAGGCGATATCGTGACACGGGTTAAGCGTCTGTAGATGTGCGCTAATGCATATAATTTTAACGGCTATTTCCAGTTTGCTCAATCTATACGCAAAGAAGTTTAGATGTCCAGATGTATTGACGTCTATTGTAACAATGTTTACTCTGGTGCCTGACTTTTCACCGATTCAGCCCAGGAACTTCTCAACATGACGCGTAAACAGGCCACCATCGCAGTGCGTAGCGGGTTAAATGACGACGAGCAGTACGGTTGCGTTGTCCCGCCGATTCACCTTTCCAGCACCTATAACTTCACTGGTTTTAATGAACCTCGCGCCCATGACTATTCGCGACGTGGAAATCCGACGCGTGATGTAGTTCAGCGCGCGCTGGCGGAGCTGGAGGGCGGTACGGGCGCGGTGCTGACCAATACCGGGATGTCGGCCATTCTGCTGGTGACGACCGTGTTCCTGAAACCGGGCGATCTGCTGGTGGCGCCGCACGACTGCTACGGCGGCAGCTATCGCCTGTTTGACAGCCTGGCGAAGCGGGGCTGTTATCGCGTGCTGTTTGTCGATCAAGGCGATGAGCAGGCGCTGAAAGCGGCGCTGGCGGAAAAACCGAAGCTGGTGCTGGTGGAAAGCCCCAGTAATCCGTTGTTACGCGTGGTGGATATTGCGAAAATCTGCCAGCTGTCGCGAGAAGCGGGCGCGGTGAGCGTTGTGGACAACACGTTTTTAAGCCCTGCGCTGCAAAATCCGCTGGCGTTGGGCGCCGATCTGGTGTTGCATTCATGCACGAAATATTTAAACGGCCATTCGGATGTGGTGGCTGGCGTGGTGATTGCGAAAGATCCAGAGATTGTCACCGAACTGGCATGGTGGGCCAATAATATTGGCGTCACCGGCGGCGCGTTTGATAGCTATCTGCTGCTACGTGGGCTGCGTACTCTGGCGCCGCGAATGGACGTGGCCCAGCGTAATGCCCAGGCCATTGTGGACTATCTGCAAACCCAGCCGCTGGTGAAAAAACTGTATCATCCGTCGCTGCCGGATAATCAAGGGCACGAGATTGCCGCGCGCCAGCAAAAAGGCTTTGGCGCAATGTTGAGTTTTGAACTGGATGGCGATGAGCAGACGCTGCGTCGTTTCCTGGGCGGGCTGTCGTTGTTTACGCTGGCGGAATCCTTAGGGGGTGTTGAAAGCCTGATCTCCCACGCCGCAACGATGACACATGCAGGCATGGCGCCAGAAGCGCGTGCTGCCGCCGGAATTTCAGAGACGCTGCTGCGTATCTCCACCGGTATTGAAGATGGCGAAGATTTAATTGCCGACCTGGAAAATGGCTTCCGGGCTGCAAACAAGGGGTAAACATGAGTGTGATTGCGCAGGCAGGGGCGAAGGGTCGTCAACTGCATAAATTTGGTGGCAGTAGTCTGGCAGACGTGAAATGTTATCTGCGTGTCGCAGGCATTATGGCGGAGTACTCGCAGCCTGACGATATGATGGTTGTTTCCGCCGCCGGTAGTACCACCAACCAGTTGATTAGCTGGCTGAAGTTAAGCCAGACCGACCGCCTCTCCGCGCATCAGGTGCAACAGACGTTACGCCGCTATCAGAGCGATCTGATCAGCGGGCTGCTTCCCGCCGACGTTGCGGATGGTCTGATCAGCGCTTTCATTAGCGATCTGGAGCGTCTTGCCGCGCTGCTCGACAGCGGCGTGACCGATGCCGTTTATGCCGAAGTCGTCGGGCATGGTGAAATCTGGTCTGCGCGTCTGATGTCCGCAGTGCTGAATGAGCAAGGACTGGCGTCGGCATGGCTGGACGCGCGTGAGTTTTTACGCGCTGAACGCGCCGCGCAGCCGCAGGTAGATGAAGGTCTCTCTTACCCGTTACTGCAACAGCTGCTGGTGCAGCATCCGGGCAAGCGCCTGGTCGTTACCGGTTTTATCAGTCGCAGCAATGCGGGCGAGACGGTGCTGCTGGGCCGTAACGGTTCTGACTATTCCGCCACGCAAATTGGCGCGCTGGCGGGGGTTTCCCGTGTCACCATCTGGAGCGATGTGGCCGGGGTTTACAGCGCCGACCCGCGTAAAGTGAAAGATGCCTGCCTGCTGCCGCTGCTGCGTCTGGATGAAGCCAGCGAGCTGGCGCGTCTGGCCGCGCCGGTTCTGCACGCCCGTACCCTACAGCCGGTTTCCGGCAGCGATATCGATTTGCAGTTGCGCTGTAGCTACACGCCGGATCAGGGGTCCACGCGCATTGAACGCGTGCTGGCGTCCGGCACCGGGGCGCGTATCGTCACCAGTCATGATGACGTTTGCCTGATTGAATTTCAGGTGCCCGCCAGCCAGGACTTTAAACTGGCCTGGAGAGACGTCGACCAGATTCTGAAACGGGCGCAGGTGCGTCCGCTGGCGGTTGGCGTGCATAACGATCGCCATCTGCTGCAATTCTGCTACACCTCTGAAGTCGCTGATAGCGCATTAAAAATTCTTGATGAAGCGGGCCTGCCGGGCGAATTGCGCCTGCGTCAGGGGCTGGCGCTGGTCGCGATGGTTGGCGCTGGCGTCACCCGTAACCCGCTGCACTGCCACCGCTTCTGGCAACAGCTGAAAGGCCAGCCGGTTGAATTTACCTGGCAGTCGGAAGAGGGGATCAGCCTGGTGGCCGTACTGCGCACCGGCCCGACCGAAAGCCTGATTCAGGGGCTGCACCAGTCTATTTTCCGCGCGGAAAAACGCATCGGCCTGGTGCTGTTCGGCAAAGGCAACATCGGTTCCCGCTGGCTGGAACTGTTTGCCCGCGAGCAGAGCACGCTCTCCGCGCGTACCGGGTTTGAATTTGTCCTGGCGGGCGTGGTGGATAGCCGTCGCAGCCTGCTGAACTACGAAGGGCTGGATGCCAGCCGTGCGCTGGCGTTCTTCAATGACGAAGCGATTGAGCAGGATGAAGAGTCGCTGTTCCTGTGGATGCGCGCTCACCCGTATGACGATCTGGTGGTGCTGGATGTCACCGCCAGCGAGCAACTGGCCGATCAGTATCTTGATTTCGCCAGCCACGGCTTCCACGTCATCAGCGCCAATAAACTGGCGGGGGCGAGCACCAGCGATAAATATCGCCAGATCCACGACGCGTTCGAAAAAACCGGGCGTCACTGGCTGTATAACGCGACCGTCGGCGCGGGCCTGCCGATCAACTATACGGTGCGCGATCTGATTGACAGCGGCGATGCCATTCTGTCGATCAGCGGGATCTTCTCCGGCACGCTGTCGTGGCTGTTCCTGCAATTTGACGGTTCCATACCGTTTACCGATCTGGTGGATCAGGCCTGGCAGCAGGGGCTGACCGAGCCGGACCCGCGTGTTGACCTTTCTGGTAAAGATGTGATGCGCAAGCTGGTGATTCTGGCGCGTGAAGCGGGTTACGACATCGAACCGGACCAGGTGCGCGTTGAATCGCTGGTGCCCACACACTGCGAAGAGGGATCTGTCGATCACTTCTTTGAAAATGGCGATGAGCTGAATGAGCAGATGGTACAGCGTCTGGAAGCCGCTCGTGAAATGGGGCTGGTGCTGCGCTACGTGGCGCGTTTCGACGCCAACGGTAAAGCGCGCGTTGGCGTTGAAGCGGTGCGCCCGGAACATCCGCTGGCGGCGCTGCTGCCGTGCGATAACGTCTTTGCCATCGAAAGCCGCTGGTATCGCGACAATCCGCTGGTGATCCGTGGGCCGGGGGCCGGTCGTGACGTCACTGCCGGGGCGATTCAGTCGGATATCAACCGCCTGGCGCAGCTGCTGTAGTATTTGTTGCCGGATGGCGCTGCGCTTATCTGGTCTACGGAATATGTAGGCCGGATAAGGCAACGCCGCCACCCGGCGATTCACCGAGTTGCAAACACCTCTTTTGCGGCGAACAGACCGTTCAGCGCAGCCGGAAAACCGGCATAAACCGCCATCTGCATTATCACTTCGATAATTTCCTCCTGCGTTAACCCCACATGTCGCGCGGCGGCAATATGTACCTTCAACTGCGGCGTAGCATTGCCCAGCGCGGTTAACGCGGCGACGGTTGCGATTTCCCGACTGCGTAAATCCAGCCCTGGCCGGGAATAGATATCGCCAAACGGAAATTCGATCAGATAGCGGGCAAAATCTGGCGCAATGTCTTGCAAACTTTCGATCACCGCATCGCCACCCTTGCCATCCACCTGTTGCAGCATTTTCTGACCGGTAATAAAGCGTTCTGAATGCATAGTGTATTCCTCGTTTGTCTGGAGTCTGTGGCGTGAGGATAGGGGGCGCGGAATGATTTGGATAATACCGTTTCCGTGATACCTTTTCGGTATGACAACATCCCCTCTGCACTCTCTGGATATCCGCCTGCTACGCTACTTTGCCGTGGTGGCGGAAGAGAACAATATGAGCCGCGCGGCACAGCGACTGTTTATGTCGCAACCGCCGCTGAGCCGCCATATTCGCCAGCTTGAAGAACGTCTGGGGGTGACGCTTTTTGTCCGTCATACTCGTGGACTTACGCTGACGGATGAGGGTCTGCGCGCGCTGGAAATCGTCCGCCCGCTGCTGGCGCAGCAGGACAAAACGTATGCTGCGCTGAATCAACTGGCGCAAACCGGCGCGCAATCGCTGCGTTTAGGGCTGAGCACCGCGTTTGAGCAGGGGATTTTTGCCCCCCTGGAGGCGCAGCTGAACACGCGTGTGGAGAGGCTGCATATTGTGCGTCATGGTTCGCCTGAACTGGTACGCCAGGTGCGTCGGGGGAAACTGGATGCGGCGCTGGTGGCGCTGCCGCTTGAGGCCACAGGGTTAAGCGTCACGCCGCTCGACTGGCAAGAACCGTTGATTGCCGCATTACCCTCCGTCTGGCCGGAAGCTAGCCTGACGTCGCTCTCCTTAACTGCGCTTAACCACCGCCCGCTGTTCTGGTTCAAACGGGAACGTAATCCGGCCTTTTTTGACTACACCCGACACATTTTCCGTCGCGCTGGTTACGCCCCCTCCTGCCTTGAAGAACCGCTGGAACATGATGTGCTGCTCGCGCGAATCGCCCACGGCGATGGCCTGAGTTTGCTCCCGGGCTCGTTTGCCGCTATTCAGCGCCAGGGCGTGATATTCCGCGCACTTAGCGACACTGAATTACGTATTCGTGCCGGGCTGGTGATGCTGCCTGAGAACGCTGTACGGTTGCGGTGGTTAAATACGCTTGCGATGCAATCCTTCATCATTTCGGACTGATTTGAATTTTTTTCACGTTGTCTGAGTATTCCTCACCTTTAACAGTGATTTTTCTGTTGACGGCATCCCACTTTTCGGTCATTTTTACATCCAGACGTCTAAACGGATAGATGTTCACAACACAACATATAATGACATGCGATTGATGAGGTAAGGTATGAGCTTTTTTCACGCCAACCAGCGGGAAGCCCTGAATCAGAGCCTGGCGGAAGTTCAGGGTCAGATTAATGTTTCGTTCGAGTTTTTCCCGCCGCGCACCAGTGAAATGGAGCAAACCCTGTGGAACTCTATCGATCGACTGAGCAGCCTGAAACCGAAGTTTGTCTCCGTGACCTACGGCGCCAACTCCGGTGAGCGCGACCGTACGCACAGCATCATCAAAGGCATTAAAGAGCGTACGGGCCTGGAAGCCGCGCCGCACCTGACCTGCATCGACGCCACCCGCGATGAACTGCGTACCATTGCCCAGGATTACTGGAATAACGGTATCCGCCATATTGTTGCCCTGCGCGGCGACCTACCGCCGGGGAGCGGCAAGCCGGATATGTATGCCGCTGACCTGGTCAGCTTACTGAAAGAGGTTGCCGATTTTGATATCTCCGTCGCCGCTTACCCGGAAGTCCACCCGGAAGCGAAAAGCGCGCAGGCGGATCTGCTCAACCTGAAACGCAAAGTCGATGCTGGCGCTAACCGCGCAATTACCCAGTTTTTCTTCGATGTGGAAAGCTACCTGCGTTTTCGCGATCGCTGCGTCTCTGCGGGCATTGATGTCGAAATTATTCCGGGCATTCTGCCGGTCTCCAACTTTAAGCAGGCGAAGAAATTCGCTGATATGACTAACGTGCGCATTCCGGCGTGGATGTCACAGATGTTTGACGGCCTGGATGACGATGCGGAAACCCGTAAGCTGGTTGGGGCGAATATCGCGATGGACATGGTGAAGATCTTAAGCCGTGAAGGCGTGAAAGATTTCCACTTCTACACCCTGAACCGCGCTGAAATGAGTTACGCCATTTGCCACACGTTGGGTGTGCGGCCCGGCCTGTAACATGATTAGCCCTCTTCGGAGGGCTTTTTTATGCACATTTTGATCTGACGCCTGATACATAAATTTAAAAGATATTAGCTATCGAATCTGTGGGTTATTTCAACTATATCTTATCGTTGGTGATGTATATCGTAACGATAACACTGTAGAGGGAGCATATAGATGAGCATGTCTGACGATACCCATAATTCATTGTCTACCGGGAAGTGCCCTTTCCATCAGGGCAGCCACGACCGTAGCGCGGGTGCTGGCACCAGCAGCCACGACTGGTGGCCTAACCAACTCCGTGTAGATCTTCTGAATCAACACTCCAACCGTTCGAACCCGCTGGGTGAGGACTTCGACTACCGCAAAGAATTTAGCAAACTCGACTATTCCGCCCTGAAAGGGGATCTTAAAGCTCTCCTGTCCGATTCTCAGCCGTGGTGGCCTGCGGACTGGGGTAGCTATGCCGGTCTGTTTATTCGTATGGCATGGCATGGCGCGGGCACTTATCGTTCCGTCGACGGGCGCGGCGGCGCCGGACGCGGGCAGCAGCGTTTTGCACCGCTGAACTCCTGGCCGGACAACGTCAGCCTGGATAAGGCGCGTCGTCTGCTGTGGCCTATCAAGCAGAAATATGGCCAGAAAATCTCCTGGGCCGACCTGTTTATTCTGGCGGGTAACGTGGCGCTGGAGAACTCCGGTTTCCGTACGTTCGGTTTTGGCGCCGGGCGTGAAGATGTGTGGGAACCGGATCTTGATGTGAACTGGGGGGATGAGAAAGCCTGGCTGACGCACCGTCATCCCGAAGCGCTGGCGAAAGCGCCGTTGGGCGCCACCGAAATGGGGCTTATCTACGTTAACCCGGAAGGGCCGGATCACAGCGGTGAACCACTTTCCGCCGCTGCGGCTATCCGCGCGACGTTCGGCAATATGGGCATGAACGACGAAGAAACCGTGGCGCTGATTGGCGGCGGTCACACATTGGGTAAAACCCACGGTGCGGCGGCGGCGTCCCATGTTGGCGTTGATCCAGAAGCCGCGCCGATTGAATTGCAGGGGCTGGGCTGGAGCAGTGACTACGGCAGCGGCGTAGGCGGCGATGCGATTACCTCGGGTCTGGAAGTGGTCTGGTCGCAGACGCCGACCCAGTGGAGTAATTACTTCTTCGAAAACCTGTTCAAATACGAGTGGGTGCAGACGCGCAGCCCGGCGGGCGCGATCCAGTTCGAAGCGGTTGATGCGCCAGAAATCATTCCCGATCCGTTCGATCCGTCGAAGAAACGTAAACCCACCATGCTGGTGACTGACCTGACGCTGCGTTTCGATCCAGAATTCGAGAAAATTTCCCGTCGTTTCCTCAACGATCCGCAGGCGTTTAACGAAGCATTCGCCCGCGCATGGTTCAAACTGACGCACAGGGATATGGGGCCAAAAGCGCGCTATATCGGGCCGGAAGTACCGAAAGAAGATCTGATTTGGCAGGACCCGCTGCCGCAGCCGGTATTTAATCCGAGCCAGGAAGACATCGTCAACCTGAAGGCCGCGATTGCCGCGTCCGGGCTTTCCGTCAGCGAACTGGTGTCGGTTGCATGGGCATCTGCGTCAACCTTCCGTGGCGGCGATAAACGAGGCGGCGCCAACGGCGCTCGCCTGGCTTTAGCGCCGCAGCGAGACTGGGATGTGAACGCCGCTGCGGCGCGCGTTCTGCCGGTTCTGGAAGAGATTCAGAAATCGTCCGGGAAGGCGTCTCTGGCCGATATCATCGTCCTTGCGGGCGTTGTCGGTGTGGAGCAGGCAGCAAGTGCGGCGGGTGTCAGCATCAGCGTGCCGTTCGCGCCAGGCCGTGTGGATGCTCGTCAGGATCAGACGGATATCGAGATGTTTGAGCTTCTCGAACCGATCGCAGACGGCTTCCGTAACTATCGCGCACGGCTTGATGTGTCGACCACCGAGTCACTGCTGATTGATAAAGCGCAGCAGCTGACGCTGACCGCGCCGGAGATGACGGCGCTGGTGGGTGGGATGCGCGTTCTGGGCGCTAACTTTGATGGCAGCCAGAATGGCGTGTTTACCGACCGCCCGGGCGTACTCAGCAATGATTTCTTTGTGAATCTGCTGGATATGCGTAACGAGTGGAAAGCGGCGGACGAATCGAAAGAGCTGTTCGAAGGCCGCGATCGCCTGAGCGGTGAGGTGAAATTCACGGCGACCCGCGCAGACCTGGTATTCGGTTCTAACTCGGTACTGCGTGCCCTGGCGGAAGTTTACGCCAGCAGCGATGCGCGCGAGAAATTCGTGAAGGATTTCGTCGCGGCATGGGTGAAAGTGATGAACCTGGATCGTTTCGATCTGCTGTAAGCCATCTCAGTAAAATGTGTAGGCCGGATGAGCGCCAGCGCCATCCGGCAAATAAAAAAAGCCCGCACTATCTGCGGGCTTTTTGTCTCTCCTGATCGTTATTCCCACTCTTGCAGGAAACGTTGACCATACTGGTCGGCAACCAGCAGGGCGGCGTAAACCTGATCCGGCGTGGCGCCGCCAGGCATGTTGTGAATGGTTTCGCCTTCCGCGCAGGAGGCTTCCGCCACCGTGCGCATCTTCGCCGGAATGTCCTGCTTAATATCCAGTTGCGCCAGCGTGATCGGCAGGCCAACGGAATGGCACAACGCCGCAGCGGTTTCGATCTCTTCAACCGGCGCGTTTTCCAGTACCAGTTGCGTCAGCGTGCCGAACGCCACTTTCTCACCGTGATAGTAGTGATGCGCGTCTGGAATCGCCGTCAGTCCGTTATGTATGGCATGCGCCGCCGCCAGACCGCCGCTTTCAAAACCGACGCCGCTCAGGTAAGTGTTGGCTTCAATCACGCGTTCCAGCGCCGGCGTGACGACATGCTGCTCAGCCGCCAGCATGGCCTTTTCGCCCTCTTCGATCAGCGTGTTATAGCACAACTCCGCCAGCGCGAGCGCCGCCTGTGTACACTTGCCGCCCGCCATCGTGGTCGCGCCGCTGCGTGAACAGGCGCGCGCTTCAAACCAGGTCGCCAGCGCATCGCCGATACCGGCAGCCAGCAGACGCGCGGGCGCGCCCGCGACAATTTTGGTATCAACAATCACCATATTCGGGTTACGCGGCAGCATCAGATAGCGTTCAAACTCGCCTGCATCGGTGTAGATCACGGAAAGCGCGCTACAGGGGGCATCGGTAGAGGCGATGGTCGGCGCGATAGCGACCGGGACATCCATAAAGTGGGCCAGCGCTTTCGCGGTATCCAGCGTTTTGCCGCCGCCGATGCCGAGAACGGCGCCGCACTGCGCTTTATCTGCGACGATACGCAGACGATCGATTTCATTTTGCGAACATTCGCCGCCAAATGGCGCGATTTCCAGAGCCAGTCCGGCATCCTGGAAGCTTTTCTCCAGCGCGGATTGGGCAAAATTTAAGACAAATTTGTCTCCGACCACCAGCCAGCGTTCGGCCAGGGGTTTGAGATATTCTCCAAGACGTGTGATGACATCTGCACCCTGGATGTATTTACCAGGAGATTGAATAATGTGGTCCATACTTTATTTCCCTCACAGGTTGATGTGGCCAAATGCGTTATTCCAGTCTTGCTCAAACTTCCCTATAGCTGACTCTACCGCAGGGGTATTGAGCATTTGTTGAGCTACATCTAAAGGAAGGGTGATTGCTTCGCATCCTGCGAGTAAGCAATCCAGCGCCTGACGCGGCGTTTTAAAGCTGGCGGCCAGTACCATGCTGCCCGGCGCATGCATCTCCAGCAAGGTTTGCAGTTCCTGCACCATACGGATGCCGTCGCCGCCTTGGGCATCAACCCGATTGACATACGGGGCGACGTATTTTGCGCCTGCCAGCGCCGCCAGCAGGCCCTGCGCTGCGCTGTAGACAGCCGTTCCCAGCGTCGTAATACCTTCTTTTTTGAGCTGTTTGATCGCCGCCAGACCTTCGGCAGTGACCGGAATCTTCACCACAATACCAGGAATGGCATTGCTCAGGCGTTTGGCTTCTTCCACCATTCCTTGCGCATCGCGGCTCATCGTCTGGGCAAATAGCGTTCCCTCTTTGCCGATGGCTTTTTGCAGGCGAGGCAGTACATCCCAGATGGATTCTTTACTCGCCGCCACAATGCTTGGGTTGGTGGTGACGCCAGCAACAGGGAAGATGCGCGCCAGACGTTCGACTTCCGCGACGTTCGCGGTATCCAGATAGAGTTCCATTTTGCTCCCTCTTAGAGTTCAAGTTCATGTTGCAACAGGCTGGCAATTGCCTCGGCAGATGCGGCGTTGACCAGCGCGTTGCGGAATTCTTCGTGCATAATGCGGCGGGCCAGGCGTGAGAAAATGCGCATATGCTGGTCGCCTGCGGCGTGTTTGTTGAGTGTCAGCATGATGATGAACTGCGCATCGTCATCGCCCCAGCGTACCGGCGCTTTCAGACGCGCTACGCTGATGGTGGACTGCTCAATGTGTTCAGATTTGCTGTGTGGAATGGCGAAGCTAAACCCTAACCCGGTGGAGAACACGGCTTCACGCGCCCACAGGTCGGCCTCCAGCTTGCGCGGGTAGCGACAGCGGCTTGCCAGCAGCAGGTTGTCGGTCATCCCCTTGATCACCTCTTCTTTGCTGCGCCAGTCGCTATCAAGCGTGATGCACTGGGCGGTGACCAGCGGCGCGTCCTGCTGGGCCATGCGGAATTGCGCCAGCAGATGCTCCACTTCCAGCGAGGTGCGACAAGCCATCGCCTGATTCAGCAACTGGCGGCAGGCACGACTGTCGAGCTGCGCCATCCGCGCTTTGGCGGCAGGAATTGACGGCGCGCTCATGCTGATCTCGTCCAGCCCCAGACCGACCAGCAGCGGCAACACTGACCCTTTCGCGCCGAGTTCGCCGCACAGGCCAATCCATTTCCCCTGACGATGTACCGCCTGTACGGCGAAATCCAGCGCGCGCAGGAAGGCCGGATTCAGGCTGTTGTAGTGACGAGTGACTTTGGCGTTGTCGCGATCGACCGCCAGCAGATATTGCGTCAGGTCATTGCTGCCAATACTGAAGAAATCAATCTCTTCACAGCACTGGTCGATGATGAACATCACCGATGGCACTTCCAGCATGATGCCGAGGGGGATCTTCTCATCAAACGGGACGTGCTCGTTGCGTAACTGCTGTTTAGCCTCCGCCAGCTTCTCTTTGACCCACAGGATCTCTTCCATTGAGGAGATCATCGGGATCATGATTTTCAGGCTGCCGTGTGCGGAAGCGCGGAGGATCGATCGCAACTGCGTGGTAAACAGCGTGGCGTACTCTTCATAAATGCGTACGGCGCGATAGCCGAGGAACGGGTTGGCTTCCGCAGGAATGTTCAGATAATCAACGGGCTTGTCACCGCCGATATCCATCGTGCGCACAATAATGCTACGGCCCTGTGCGGACTCCAGCGCCTGGCAAAAAATGTTGTACAGCTCGTTCTCGCAAGGTGCGCTGGTTCTGTCCATATACAGCATTTCTGTACGGAACAGACCAACCGCTTCCGCGCCGTTGCCGAATGCCGCTTGCGCTTCGACGGAGTGCGCAATGTTGGCGGCCACTTCCATACGGATACCGTCGGCAGTGCGCGCTTGTTGGGTCAGCCAGATACGCTGTTGCTCGCGTAAAGCGTCCTGCACGCGGGCTTCCTGTTGGTAGTAACGGGTGACGGGTTCATCTGGCGCAACGACAATCGCACCGTCGTTGCCGTCGATATAGACCGTCTGGTGCAGCCACGGCGTTAGTGCCTCAATATCCACGCCAACCAGCGTGGGAATGTTGAATGAGCGGGCAAGAATAACCGTGTGCGAAGTCGTACCGCCGCTTTTTAACAACAAGCCTTTGAGGAACGTTTTGTCCAGTTCGAGGAACTGGCTTGGGGTGAGTTCATCGGCCATACAGACGGTGGGTTGGGTCAGTTTGCCTGGCGCCGGGAAGCGTTGTTCGCCATAAATTTGTTGCAGGAGCTGGAAGCAGACGTCGCGTACGTCCAGCGCGCGTTCCTGTAAATAGCGGCTGCTGGAACGGGCAAACTCATCACAAAAGTGCCCGGCGCTTTCGACTATCGCCTGCGCGCAGCTTAAACCGCGCGCAACGCCTGCCAGCAAATGTTGGCGCAGGGAGGTGTCGCCTGCCAGCGAACGGTGGGCTTCCAGAATAGCGCTGGTGGTGCCGTCGCTGTCGAGCTGGCGGAACGCAATATTCTTTATCAGCAGCGTTAAGCCGTTATCCAGCGCAGATTGCTCGGTCTCTATATTACTGGCAGCAGGAAGTTCGCCGAGCGTATTGAGATCCAGCGAGGAGAGCTGCGTCAGAACGCCGCCCGCGCTGCCGGTGCAGACGGCGCGGGCGCGAAAAAACAGCGGGTTCAGCTTTGTCAGCGACGCCGGAAGCGGCTCCAGCTCACTGTTTTTGATCTCCGCCAGAGGCGCATCGCAAAGGGGGAATTCATCGCGCAGCCATTGGCTCAGGCGCTGGTGGGCATCCTGTTCGTCCGTACCCGAAATCAATAACTGACAGGCGTCGCCTGCCAGCGTGTCGGTGCCAATCAGCGCCAGCGCGCTTTTGGCGTTGCCTTTACGGTCGGTGCGCAGGTTATGCCACTCAATGTGTGAGGTAAAGGTGTTGCACAGCGTCTCAACGTGGCTTGCCGGGCGGGCGTGTACGCCATTGGGCAGCTCACAGGTAAATTCCACAATCAGGGCCATTGCCTTTCTCCCATAACGATTTTCTGGCTACAGGATAAAAGGGCGTTGCCGCATAGTGCCATGTGACAAAACTGCCAAATGCTGGACAAATGTAACATACACGTCAAATTGCGAGACACTTCACAAGTCGGAATGCGGCATCTTATTTCTGAGGTTTGATAAGTTATGAGGCGGATCGCATTTTTGTACTGATATTACAAAAATCCAGTAAATGGCCTTTTTATCCACTGTCTGCGCCGCGTTGGATTGCCTATTGTTTGCCACAACAACGTTATGGATAGGGGCCTGAAGCGGCCCGGGAGCGACTTATGAAAGAGTTGGTGCAGATCCTGAAAAACACCCGTCAACATCTGATGACCGGTGTTTCGCATATGATCCCCTTCGTCGTAGCGGGTGGGATCTTGCTGGCGGTTTCCGTCATGCTGTATGGCAAAGGCGCTGTTCCCGATGCCGCGACCGATCCTAATCTCAAGAAGCTTTTTGATATTGGCGTCGCAGGGCTGACGCTGATGGTGCCTTTTCTCGCCGCCTATATCGGTTACTCCATTGCTGAACGTTCCGCGCTGGCGCCTTGCGCGATCGGCGCCTGGGTGGGCAACAGCTTTGGCGCCGGGTTCTTTGGCGCGCTCATTGCCGGGATTATCGGCGGTATCGTCGTGCATTATCTGAAGAAAATCCCGGTGCATAAGGTATTGCGCTCGGTGATGCCTATCTTCGTTATCCCTATCGTCGGCACCTTCATTACCGCAGGCATCATGATGTGGGGGCTGGGCGAACCGGTTGGCGCGTTAACCACCAGCCTGACCCAATGGCTGCAAGGAATGCAGCAGGGCAGCATCGTGCTGCTGGCGGTCATCATGGGGCTGATGCTGGCCTTCGATATGGGCGGCCCGATTAATAAAGTGGCCTACGCCTTCATGCTGATTTGCGTGGCGCAGGGCGTATACAGCGTGGTGGCGATTGCTGCGGTGGGTATCTGTGTTCCGCCGCTGGGTCTGGGCCTGGCAACGCTGGTTGGCCGTAAAAACTTCTCTTCTGAAGAACGTGAAGCCGGTAAAGCCGCGCTGGTAATGGGCTGCGTTGGGGTCACGGAAGGCGCGATTCCCTTCGCCGCCGCCGATCCGCTGCGCGTGATCCCGTCCATTATGGTTGGCTCTGCCTGTGGTGCGGTAACGGCTGCGCTGTTTGGCGCGCAGTGTTATGCCGGCTGGGGCGGGCTGATTGTTCTGCCGGTTGTGGAAGGCAAGCTGGGTTATATCGCGGCAGTCGCTGTCGGGGCGGTAGTGACGGCAATCTGCGTTAACGTGCTGAAAAGTCTGGCGCGTAAGAAAGTGTCTCAGGTTGATGAGAAAGAAGACGACCTGGATTTAGAGTTTGAGATGAATTAAGTGAGGAATGAGCCATGACGAAGATTATCGCAGTAACAGCATGTCCTTCTGGTGTCGCACACACCTATATGGCGGCCGAAGCGCTGGAAAGCGCGGCCAAAGCGAAAGGCTGGGAAGTCAAAGTCGAGACTCAGGGCTCGATTGGTCTGGAAAACGAACTGACTGCGGCGGATGTGGCGGATGCGGATATGGTGATTCTGACCAAAGATATCGGCATCAAGTTTGAGGAACGCTTTGCGGGTAAAACCATTGTCCGCGTCAACATCAGCGATGCGGTAAAACGCGCCGATGCCATTATGAACAAAATTGACGCGCATCTTTCGCAAATTGCTTAACGTTAGAATGCCCGATGGCGCAAGCTTATCCGGCCTACGATGTTAATCCCCGTAGGCCGGATAAGGCGTTCACGCCGCCATCCGGCAACAAGCTTGCCTACAGGAGTTCCTCATGACGAATCGTACCCAGCGCCTTAAAGCCGCACTTTTCCAGAATAACCGTGAAATTTCGCTTGAGCGCGCGCAGCTGTATACCGCCAGCTATCAGCAGACAGAGGGGGAGCCGGTCATATTGCGTCGCGCTAAAGCGACGGCGTATATCCTTGAGCATGTTGAAATTTCGATTCGTGATGAGGAGCTGATTGCCGGGAACCGTACGGTGAAACCGCGGGCGGGGATTATGTCGCCGGAAATGGACCCGTACTGGTTACTTAACGAGTTAGATCAGTTCCCGACGCGTCCGCAGGACCGTTTTGACATCAGCGAGGACGATAAGCGCCTCTACCGCGAGGTGCTGTTCCCGTACTGGGAAAAACGGTCGATGAAGGATTTCATCAACGGCCAGATGACCGATGACGTGAAAGCCGCCGTCAGCACGCAGATTTTTAGCGTTAACCAGACGGATAAAGGGCAGGGGCACATTATTATTGATTACCCGCGGCTGTTGAATCATGGTCTGGGTGAACTGGTGGCGCAAGTGCGGCAACACTGCCAGCAGCAGCCGGACAATCACTTTTACCAGGCGGCGTTGCTGCTGCTGGAGGCTTCGCAAGGCCACATTCTGCGTTACGCGATGCTGGCGGAGAAAATGGCGGAAAGCTGCCTGGATGCGCGTCGGCGTCAGGAGTTGCTCACCATTGCCGCGAACTCCCGACATAACATGCAGTACAAGCCGCAAACCTTCTGGCAAGCGTGCCAGCTGTTCTGGTACATGAACATCATTCTGCAATATGAGTCTAACGCCAGCTCGCTCTCGCTGGGGCGTTTTGACCAGTATATGCTGCCGTTTTATCAGGCATCGCTGAGCCAGGGCGAAGACCCGGCATTTTTAAAAGAACTCCTCGAATCGCTGTGGGTAAAATGTAACGACATCGTGCTGTTACGTTCGACCAGCAGCGCACGCTATTTTGCCGGATTCCCGACCGGTTACACCGCATTGCTTGGGGGATTGACGGAGAACGGACGCAGTGCGGTGAACGTGCTCTCTTTTCTCTGTCTTGATGCGTACCAGAATGTGCAACTGCCGCAGCCGAACCTTGGCGTGCGTACCAATGCGCTGATTGACACGCCCTTCCTGATGAAAACAGCGGAGACGATTCGCCTCGGCACCGGTATTCCGCAGATCTTTAATGATGAAGTGGTTGTGCCCGCGTTCCTGAACCGGGGTGTTTCGCTGGAGGACGCCCGTGATTACGCGGTAGTGGGGTGTGTGGAGCTGTCGATTCCGGGCAGAACCTACGGCCTGCACGACATCGCCATGTTCAACCTGCTGAAAGTGATGGAAATCAGCCTGTATGAGAATGAAGGAAACCGCACGCTGACGTACGAAGATCTGTTGGCGTATATTCGCGCCAAAATCAGCCATTACATTACGCTGATGGTGGAAGGCAGTAATATTTGCGATATCGGCCACCGTGACTGGGCGCCGGTACCGCTGCTTTCCTCGTTTATCAGCGACTGCCTGGATAAAGGCCGTGATATTACCGATGGCGGCGCGCGTTATAACTTCTCTGGCGTACAGGGGATTGGCATTGCTAATCTGAGCGACTCCCTGCACGCGTTAAAAGGGCTGGTATTTGATCAGCAACGTTTACGTTTCGATGAACTGCTGGCGGTGTTAAAGGCGAACTTTGCGACGCCGGAAGGTGAGCGAATTCGTGCCCGGCTGATTAACCGCTTCGAGAAATACGGTAATGATATTGATGATGTGGATAACATCAGCGCTGAACTGCTGCGCCATTACTGTAAAGAGGTGGAGAAATATCAGAACCCGCGCGGTGGGCAATTTACACCGGGTTCATACACTGTCTCCGCGCATGTGCCGCTGGGTTCGGTGGTGGGGGCGACGCCGGATGGCCGTTTTGCCGGGGAACAGCTGGCAGACGGCGGGTTGTCGCCAATGCTCGGCCAGGATATGCAGGGGCCGACGGCGGTGCTGAAATCAGTAAGTAAACTGGATAACACGCTGCTTTCTAACGGTACGCTGCTCAACGTGAAGTTTACGCCCGCGACGCTGGAAGGTGAGGCCGGCTTGCGCAAACTGGCGGATTTTCTGCGCGCCTTTACCCAGCTTAAGCTACAGCATATTCAGTTTAACGTGTTGAATGCGGATACATTGCGTGAAGCGCAATTGCGCCCGCAGGATTTCGCCGGGCTGGTGGTGCGCGTGGCGGGTTACAGTGCCTTCTTTGTCGAGCTGTCGAAGGAGATCCAGGATGACATCATTCGCCGCACCGCGCATCAGCTGTAAGAATCTGGAAACGAGCGCTGATGATGTCGCACGTATTTTCAACATTCAGCGTTATTCGTTGAATGACGGGCAGGGAATTCGTACGGTGGTCTTTTTTAAAGGCTGCCCGCATACCTGTCCGTGGTGCGCCAATCCAGAGTCTATTTCGCCACGCATCGAAACGGTGCGGCGGGAGAGTAAATGTCTGCATTGCTCGCCCTGCTTGCGTGATGCGGATGAATGCCCTTCCGGGGCGTTTGAACGTATCGGGCGCGATATTACGCTGGATGAACTGGAACGCGAGGTGATGAAAGACGAACTCTTTTTTCGCACCTCCGGCGGCGGCGTCACGCTTTCTGGCGGTGAAGTATTAATGCAGGCGGCGTTTGCCACACGGTTTTTGCAACGTCTGCGACGTTTCGGCATTTCCTGCGCGATTGAAACCGCAGGCGATGCGCCTGCCAGTCGGTTGCTACCGCTGGCTAAAGCGTGTGATGAAGTGCTGTTTGATTTAAAGATTATGGAGCCGCGCCGGGCGCATGAGGTGGTCAAAATGAATTTACCACGCGTGCTGGATAACCTGCGTTTACTGGTAAACGAGGGGATTACGGTCATCCCCCGTTTGCCGTTGATTCCGGGCTACACGCTCAACGTTGAGAATATGCAGCGTGCGTTGGCAGTGTTGCTATCGTCAGGGATTAATCAGGTGCACCTGCTACCGTTTCATCAGTATGGTGAAGCGAAATACCGTCTGCTTGGGCAGGCGTGGGCAATGAAAGATGTGCCTGTACCCTCGCCGCAAGAGGTGGCGGAAATGCAGGCGTTGGCAGAGCGAGCCGGGTTTCTGGTCACTGTGGGAGGTTAATATGACAGTCTCAACTGTACGCTATCTGGTTGCCGTTACCGCCTGCGTCAGCGGCGTGGCGCATACCTATATGGCTGCCGAACGCCTGGAGAAGCTCTGCCAGCAGGAAAAATGGAACATTAAAATTGAAACCCAGGGGGCGCTGGGCACGGAAAATCGCTTAACGGAGGAGGATATCAACCGGGCAGATGTTGTGTTGCTGATTACGGATATTGAACTGGCGGGCGCGGAGCGTTTTGTTCAGAGTCGGTATGTTCAGTCAGGAATTAACGCCTTTCTTCGCGAACCTCAGCGGGTGATGAGCGCCGTGCGTAAACTGCTCACTGCGCCGCAGCATACGCATCTTATTCTGGAGTAGCCTTCTTTTCCGTCAACTGGCTGTGGTACTGCCGACGATATTCTGACGGCGAACGCTCCGTATTTTTACGAAACAGGCGGCAGAAATAGTTGCTGTCGACAAATCCACAGGTGTGAGCCACTTCTTTGACTTTCAGATCGTAACCCTTCAGCAGCGTTTTCGCGTGTTCCAGCCGAGTGTGATTCAGATATTCGTTAAAGCCGATAGCGCCTGTTTTTTGAAACAGATGAGAAAGGTAGTTTGGCGAAATATAAAACGCCTGCGCCACCGATTCGCGGGTGAGCGGGGAAGCGTAACGCTCATCGATATAGCTGCGAATCGCTTCAAAAAGCGCCTGACTCCGTGACGCCGTCTGGATTTGGCTACCCAGCAGGTCGCGGCAGTGGCTCAACAGGCTGGCGACAATTAATCGGGCCGTCTGCTGTTCCTGCGGCTGCATCTGCATTTCATTGAGCGTTTGCAGCAGGAAGGAGCCAATACGTGGACCTCGACGTGCGACATGCTGCTTTGCAAGATTCTGATATTGTTTGCCGTCCCAGTGAACAACGCTGAAACCTAATTGCTGCTTGCCGAACAGGATGCTGAGCGTGGTGACGGGCGTTTGCCACTGCGGGAAGTTCCAGCTGCCTGCCGGAACATACAGAACGTCGCCAGCGATGAGTGTCACGGGCGCGGCCGGGATGCCTGTATCGGTGAACTCTCCCTCCAGCACCATCTCCAGGCGTGGAAAATCAACCTGATACGCCAGTTCGGGCGCCGTACCGCTGGTATTGGCGAAAAAAACCTGCCGCAGCGCCATAGGGCCGTTAATCAGACGGGAGAGAAGGTGGCTGACGTCGTGATACATGTTGATACCTTGCAGAGCGCAGACAGAGGAAACAGTAACGTTGAACGTAAACCGCCTCAAGCGATAATTGCCGGATGGCGGTACACGGGTTATGCATTTTGTAGGCCGGATAAGCGTCAGCGTTATCCGGCGATGCCGTTACTGATTCCCGACACGATCCCCGTAAGGCAAGGTATCGTAATCAATCAACGCGTTTTTCTTATACGGGTTGCCAATCCAGCGCGTGATCGCCTTAAACTGCGGGCTGGTGATGGAGCGCGTCGGGTCGAACCCGTCGTAGGTCAGCCCCGCTAAGTCGGACCAGGTATGGATAAGTTCAGAGCTGCTGTACTTGCGGTCAACATACGCCGAGAGATCGCGCGGGTGTGCGGCCTGCCACTTTTCTGACGTCCATAACAGGAACGGCACCGTATACATATGACGCGTAGGGTTGTCTTCGTTACGTCCCTGCGTTTTGTGCGGCGGCGTGTCATACACTTCTTCACCGTGATCGGAGAAGTAGAGCAGAAAACCGTTCGGGTCAGTCGCTTTATAGTCCTTAATCAGGCTGGCGACGACATGGTCGTTATACAGATTCGCGTTATCGTAATCGTTATAAATATCCTGTTCGTCTTCGCTCACGCCCGCAGGGATATGATCGGTTTGACCGTCAAATTTTCCCTGATTCTCCGGGTAGCGGAATTTGTATTTGATATGTGTTCCCAGCAGGTGAACGATAATAAATTTCTTCGGTGCCGGGTCGGCCATTACGTCTTTAAAGGGCGCCAGAACGTTGGTGTCATATTCCCGCGCGCTTTGAGTACGTTGTTGATTCATATAAAACTGCTTGTCGGTCTGTTTCGAGAATACGGTCAGCATCGTATTACGCGCGGTCATCGTCTGCTGATTGGTGATCCAGAACGTCTTATAACCTGCCTGTTTCATCATGTTCATCAGCGACGGTTTCGTCAGATACAGATCCGGGTTCTTTTCATTGGCGAAGGTCAGCGCCTGTTGCAGAATTTCAATCGTGTATGGCCGGGAGGTGACGACGTTATTGAATACGGTCAGACCCGGATCGCTTTTATGCAACACGTCCAGCTCTGGCGTGGTTTCACGCGGATAACCGTACAGACTCATGCGACCACGCTGGGTTGACTCGCCGATAACCAGCACTAACGTACGCGGCGCATCACCGGAGTTATCTTTAAAATTCGTTAACGGAGGCAGCGCGTTGTTCTCGTTAAGCAGGCTATTCAGCGACGTGAGTTGCTGATTATATTGATAATAGCCATTGATAAACTGCCACGGCGCAGCGGGTTCCATACGCGAGGCGAGGCCGCCTAATGTCTGCTCAAACGGCTTATGCTTGATAAACGTCCCGACGGCGATCGGATGCAGAATAAGGCCGTATAACAATGCAAAGGAGACTAACCAGCGCCACGGCGCGGGAATATATATTGGCTTTAAACGCGTCCACAGCAGGATTGCCACGGCGGTATAGGCCAGGGCGATAAGGATAATCTTCAGACTGAAATACTGGCTCAAGTACTCGCTGGCTTCGTTCGCGTTTGTTTCAAACATGACATACAGAACGCTTTGCGAGAATTCCTGCCCGTAAATGACATAATAACTGAGCGCCGCCAGCGAAGAGGCCCAGAGTACAACGCCAATAGCGGCGGCAATCGCGCGGGTATGACGGGGAAATAAAAATACCGGGATCAGCCAGAGCGAACTGAAAAGCAGTGAATCACGCAGCCCGTTGGTGCCGCTATAGCCGCTGATGCAAATAACGGCCTGAAGTAATGTAGAGAAGAACCAAAAATAGAGTAGCGCCCAGCCAAGGGCTTTCCAGCTAAACGAAGGTTTAGCAGATGTGTGTGTGAAGAACATATATGAAGCCTGTTTTTATTCGAGTCGCCAACGTAGCGACAAATCATTAAGAGAACCTTAAGTATGGCGATGCCAGTGACCTATTCTTGTTGATGGCGTATTCAGCAGAGTGAACAAAACGCAGGCAGGAATATATTGAAAAACAGGCGATTATTACAGAAATATTTCAAAGCCCTCTCGCCCGGGCGGGCGAGAGGGGATATGACGATGCGTGTGGGTTAGCCGGTATTACGCATCCCCGCAGCCACGCCCGCAATCGTGACCATCAGCGCCTGTTCGACGCGCGGGTCTGGATCTTTGCCTTGCTCTTCTGCAAGACGAGAGCGGTGTAAAAGCTCCGCCTGCAATACGTTCAGCGGGTCGGTATACACATTCCTTAACTGGATAGACTCGGCAATCCACGGCAGGTCGGCCATCAGATGGGAATCGTTGGCAATCGCCAGCACCACTTTGATGTCCTCTGCCAGCAGGTTGCGTAACTCTTCACCCAGTGGCCACAGCGCTTTTTTGACCAGGCGTTGATCGTAGTATTCCGCCAGCCACAGGTCGGCTTTAGAGAACACCATCTCCAGCATGCCGAGGCGCGTGGAGAAGAACGGCCAGTCGCGGCACATGGCTTCCAGTTCGCTTTGCTTGCCATCTTCAACGACTTTTTGCAGCGCAGTACCCGCACCCAGCCAGGCCGGGAGCATCAGGCGGTTTTGCGTCCAGGCGAAGATCCAGGGAATGGCGCGCAGGGATTCAACCCCGCCTGTCGGGCGACGTTTTGCCGGGCGCGAACCGAGCGGCAATTTGCCCAGTTCCTGTTCTGGCGTTGCGGAACGGAAGTACGGGACGAAGTCTTTATTCTCGCGGACATAGCCGCGATACAGGTCGCAGGAGATCACGGACAGCTCGTCCATGATATGACGCCACGAATTTTTCGGCTCCGGCGGCGGCAGCAGGTTGGCTTCCAGAATCGCGCCGGTGTACAGAGACAGGCTGCTGATGGTGACTTCAGGCAGGCCGTACTTAAAGCGGATCATCTCACCCTGTTCGGTCACGCGCAGGCCGCCTTTCAGGCTGCCCGGCGGTTGGGAAAGCAGTGCCGCATGAGCAGGCGCGCCGCCACGGCCAATGGAACCGCCGCGACCGTGGAACAGCGTCAGTTCAATTCCGGCTTTTTCACAGGTTTTGATCAGCGCGTCCTGAGCCTGATACTGCGCCCAGGAGGCGGCCATTACGCCTGCGTCTTTCGCTGAGTCAGAGTAGCCAATCATGACCATCTGTTTGCCCTGAATAAAGCCGCGATACCAGTCGATATTCAGCAACTGGGTCATTACCGCGTCGGCGTTGTTCAGGTCGTCCAGCGTTTCGAACAGCGGCGCAACCGGCATGGCAAAGCTAATTCCGGCTTCTTTCAACAACAGATGCACGGCCAGCACGTCGGACGGCGTTTTCGCCATAGAGATAACGTAAGCGGCGATGGAACCCAGCGGCGCTTCGGCAATCACTTGACAGGTCTCAAGCACTTCGCGGGTGTCGTCGCTCGGTTCCCACTGACGAGGCAGTAGCGGACGCTTGGAGTTGAGTTCGCGGATCAGGAAAGCCTGTTTATCGGCTTCGGACCAGCTTTCATAATCGCCGATGCCCAGATAACGCGTCAGCTCGCCCAGCGCTTCGGTATGGCGGGTGCTCTCCTGGCGAATATCGATGCGCACCAGCGGCACGCCAAAGCATTTCACCCGGCGCAGGGTATCAAGCAGTTCGCCATTGGCGATGATGCCCATGCCGCACGCTTGCAGAGACTGATAACAGGCGTACAGCGGCTCCCACAGCTGCTCGTTTTGCGTCAGCAGGCCAGCGGGTTTCGGCAGTTTCTCGCCTTTCAGACGCGCTTCCAGCCAGGCTTGCGTTGCCATCAGGCGGGAACGCAGGCTTTTCATCAGGTAGCGGTAAGGTTCTGATGCGCCTTCTTCGCCGACCAGCGCCAGCAGTTCCGGCGTGGCGTCGACCATCGACAGCTCAGAAATCAGAACCTGAATATCTTTCAGGAACAGATCGGTGGCTTTCCAGCGGCTCAACAGGAGAACGTGGCGGGTGACATCAGCCGTTACGTTCGGGTTGCCGTCACGGTCGCCGCCCATCCAGGAGGTGAAACGCACCGGAACAAAATCCACCGGCAGTTTGTAGCCCAGATGCTCTTCCAGTTGTTCGTTCAACTCACGTAGATAATTTGGCACCCCTTCCCACAGGCTGTTTTCAACCACCGCAAAGCCCCATTTGGCTTCGTCGACCGGACTTGGGCGGTTTTTACGGATTTCATCCGTATGCCAGGACTGGGCGATCAGCTGGCGCAGACGGCGCATGAGCTGATTACGTTCGTAATCCGCGATCTCTTTGTTATCGAGCTGCTTCAGACAGGCGTTGACTTCGCCCATTTTGTGAATCAGCGTGCGGCGAGTGATCTCGGTAGGGTGTGCGGTCAGTACCAGTTCCAGAGATAACGACTCCACCGCGTTTTTGATGGTGGCTTCGTCGAGATTGGGTTGATCTTTCAGTTTACGCAGGGTGCGGGCAATCACTTCCGGGTTGCTGGCAGCTTCGCCCTGCGGCGAAATGCTGTGGTACTGCTCGGCGGTATTGGCCAGGTTCAGGAACTGACTAAACGCGCGGGCAACAGGTAGCAGCTCGTCGTTGGACAGATTCTGTAGCGTGGTGAGCAACTCCTGGCGATTCGCTTCATTGCCAGCGCGAGATGATTTAGACAGCTTACGGATTGTTTCTACGCGATCAAGAATGTTCTCTCCCAGCGCATCCTTGATGGTTTCTCCCAGCACTTTGCCGAGCATACTGACATTACTACGCAACGCGGAATATTGTTCGTTCATATGATCCCAGACACCCCATCTGTTTTGAATATGTCCTGTATCTTTCGCGTCACAGCGGCGTTGGCTGCAACGTGAAATCTTTCGGACTTTAATTTTTTACATCACTTCTTATCTTTATAAAGCCACGTAAAACACCTGACGTCAATTGCTGCGAAATCGGTTCAGCAAACGAATAAATGACGGGAATTTACGTAATTTAATTCACATCGAATCAAATAAGCGTTGCTTATGGAAATGTTAATAAATCACCTCGTTTACCACTAAAGGGTTAGCGAGGTGATAAGCAGTTAATGCCAGCAGAAATGATGGACAACCTGCGTAATCAGCTCGCGGGTTGGCTTGATAAAACGCGTTTCCAGATATTCATCCGGCTGGTGCGCCTGATTAATCGAACCCGGGCCAAGCACCAGCGTTGGGCACAAGGTCTGGATAAACGGCGCTTCGGTGCAGTAGTTCACCACTTCGGTTTGCGCGCCCAGCAGTTTCTCGACCACTTCCACCAGTTGATGGTCAGGCGGGCATTCGTAGCCGGGAATCGGCGGATGCAGTTCGGACACCGTCAGACGGCCCGGCCAGCGCTCGCTCACGGGCGCCAGCGCATCGTTGAGCAATCCGTTGAGATCGTTCAGCGTCATGCCCGGCAGCGGGCGAATATCCATATGCAACTCGCAACAGGCGCAGATACGGTTCGCGGCGTCGCCGCCGTGAATGTGGCCCAGGTTTAATGTCGGATAAGGAACGGTAAACGCCGCGTAGTGATAACGTTCTTTCAGGTCATCGCGCAGCTGCATGATGCGGCCAATGGCGTCGTGCATCAGCTCAATGGCGTTAACCCCGCGCGCCGGATCGCTGGAGTGGCCCGATTGCCCCAGAATGCGGATGGCGTTTGAAATGTGGCCTTTGTGCGCACGCACCGGTTGCAGGGACGTTGGTTCACCGATGATCGCGCAGTCCGGGCGCAGGGCGGTGGTTTCAGCGAAATAGCGCGCGCCCGCCATGCTGGTCTCTTCATCAGCGGTAGCCAGAATATACAGCGGTTTTTTCAGCGTCGTCACATCCACGTCACGCAGGGCATCGAGGATAAAAGCAAAGAAGCCTTTCATGTCCGCCGTACCCAGCCCGTAGAGCTTGTTATCGTGCTCGGTCAGCGTGAACGGATCGCGCGTCCAGCGTCCGTCGTCAAAGGGAACGGTATCGGTATGGCCCGCCAGCAACAAACCGCCAGCACCCTGTCCGGTGCTTGCCAGCATATTGAATTTATTGCGCGTACCGGGGACTGCCTGAACCTCAACCTTGAAGCCCAGATCTTTAAACCAGTCTGCCAGCAGAGTGATTAAAGACGCATTACTTTGATCGAGCGCTTCTTCGGTAGCGCTAATCGACGGTGTGGCAATCAGAGCGCGGTAAATCTCGATAAATGGCGGTAAAGTGTTTTTCATTGTTGACACACCTCGGGTCATGATAGTATCAATATTCATGCATTATTTGTGAATAAAAATACATTAACGTTGAGCGTAAGAAAACCCACCAACTGTAAGGTGAAGTTGTTACGGCTTAACCAGGCAACCAGACATAAGAAGGTGAACAGCCCCGATGTTGAATACGCTGATTGTGGGTGCCAGCGGTTACGCTGGCGCAGAGCTTGTGACCTATGTAAATCGTCATCCTGATATGACCATAACCGCTTTAACCGTCTCAGCGCAAAGCAATGATGCAGGAAAGCTAATCTCTGATTTACATCCGCAGTTAAAAGGCATTGTCGATCTGCCATTGCAGCCAATGTCTGATATTAGCGAGTTCAGCGGCGGGGTGGATGTGGTGTTTCTCGCCACCGCGCATGAAGTGAGCCACGACCTGGCCCCGCAGTTCCTGAATGCGGGCTGCGTTGTGTTTGATCTCTCCGGTGCGTTTCGGGTTAATGATAGCGCCTTCTACGAAAAATATTATGGCTTTACCCATCAGCACCCTGAGCTGCTGGAACAGGCGGTGTATGGCCTGGCGGAGTGGAGCGCGGGCAAGCTAAAAGAAGCGAATCTGATTGCGGTGCCGGGATGCTATCCGACGGCGGCGCAATTGTCGTTAAAACCGCTGATTGACGCAGGCCTGCTGGATCTCAACCAGTGGCCGGTCATTAACGCAACCAGCGGCGTGAGCGGCGCCGGGCGTAAGGCGGCGCTTTCGAACAGTTTCTGTGAAGTCAGCCTGCAACCGTATGGCGTCTTTACCCATCGTCATCAGCCGGAAATCGCCACCCATCTGGGGGCAGAGGTTATTTTCACGCCGCATCTGGGGAACTTCCCGCGCGGAATTCTGGAAACGATCACCTGCCGCCTGAAAGCTGGCGTTACCCATACTCAGGTGGCGCAAGCGTTGCAGCAGGCGTATGGCGACAAGCCGCTGGTGCGGCTATATGACAAGGGCGTTCCGGCGCTGAAGAATGTGGTCGGGCTGCCGTTCTGCGATATTGGTTTTGCCGTTCAGGGCGAGCACCTGATCGTGGTGGCGACCGAAGATAACCTGTTGAAAGGCGCAGCGGCGCAGGCAGTGCAGTGCGCAAATATCCGTTTCGGCTTTGCTGAAACGCAGTCTCTTATTTAAGGGTGCAATGATGAATCCATTAATTATCAAGCTGGGCGGCGTATTACTGGATAGCGAAGAGGCGCTGGAGCGTCTGTTTACTGCGCTGGTCAATTACCGCGAGTCGCATCAGCGTCCGCTGATTATCGTGCACGGCGGCGGCTGCGTTGTGGATGAGCTGATGAAACAGTTAAATTTGCCGGTGAAAAAGAAAAATGGCCTGCGCGTGACGCCCGCCGATCAGATCGACATCATCACCGGCGCGCTGGCGGGAACCGCCAATAAAACCTTGCTGGCGTGGGCGAAAAAACACCATATCGCGTCCGTTGGCCTGTATCTCGGCGACGGCGATAGCGTAAAAGTGACTCAACTCGATGAAGAGCTGGGCCACGTTGGACTGGCGCAGCCGGGTTCGCCTAAGCTGATTAACACGCTGCTGGAAGGCGGCTTCTTGCCGGTGGTCAGTTCCATTGGCGTGACCGAAGAAGGGCAACTGATGAACGTCAATGCCGATCAGGCGGCGACGGCGCTGGCGGCAACGCTGGGGGCGGATCTGATCCTGCTTTCTGATGTAAGCGGTATTCTGGATGGCAAAGGTCAGCGCATTGCCGAGATGACGGCGGCCAAAGCGGAACAGCTGATCGATCAAGGTATCATTACCGACGGCATGATTGTGAAGGTGAACGCGGCGCTGGACGCCGCCCGCACGCTGGGGCGCCCGGTGGATATCGCCTCCTGGCGTCATGCCGAGCAGCTTCCGGCGTTGTTTAACGGTACGCCGATCGGTACGCGTATTCTGGCTTAAACTATTTTGTGCCCGATGGCGGCCACGCCTTATCGGGCCTGGGTGAACCGAACCTGTAGGCCGGATAAGCTAAGCGCCATCCGGCATTGAAATTCAAGATATTAAGGAAGCATGTTATGGCACTTTGGGGTGGGCGTTTTACACAGGCAGCGGATCAACGGTTCAAACAGTTTAATGACTCATTGCGCTTTGATTACCGCCTGGCCGA
Source organism: Citrobacter sp. CK202 (assembly GCF_030333225.1). Classification (NCBI taxonomy): domain Bacteria; kingdom Pseudomonadati; phylum Pseudomonadota; class Gammaproteobacteria; order Enterobacterales; family Enterobacteriaceae; genus Citrobacter; species Citrobacter sp. CK202. Next base: position 11,239 of record NZ_JAOWGI010000027.1, on the reverse strand, counting down.
GCAGGATATCGTCGGCTCTGTGGCCTGGTCCAAAGCTCTGGTCACGGTTGGGGTGTTGACTGCGGATGAGCAACTGCAACTGGAAGAGGCGCTGAGCGCGCTGCTGGAAGAGGTTCGGGTGAATCCGCAGCAGATTCTGGAAAGCGACGCGGAAGATATTCACAGCTGGGTGGAAGGCAAACTGATCGATAAAGTCGGCCAGTTGGGTAAAAAGCTGCACACCGGGCGCAGTCGTAACGACCAGGTTGCGACCGACCTGAAGCTATGGTGCAAAGATACGGTCACCGAGCTGCTGTCTGCTAACCGTCAGTTACAAAGCGCGCTGGTAGAGACGGCGCAGAATAATCAGGATGCCGTCATGCCAGGGTACACCCATCTGCAACGCGCGCAGCCGGTGACGTTTGCCCACTGGTGCCTGGCGTATGTGGAAATGCTGGCGCGTGATGAGAGCCGCTTGCAGGATGCGCTCAAGCGTCTGGACGTCAGCCCGTTAGGCTGCGGCGCGCTGGCGGGTACGGCGTATGAAATCGACCGTGAACAGCTGGCAGGCTGGCTGGGCTTTGCCTCGGCGACGCGTAACAGTCTGGACAGCGTGTCCGATCGTGACCATGTGCTGGAACTGCTGTCCGACGCGTCTATCGGCATGGTTCACCTGTCGCGCTTTGCGGAAGATCTGATTTTCTTTAATACCGGTGAAGCGGGCTTCGTGGAACTCTCCGATCGCGTGACGTCAGGTTCATCGCTGATGCCGCAGAAGAAAAACCCGGATGCGCTGGAACTGATCCGTGGCAAGTGCGGCCGTGTGCAGGGGGCGTTAACGGCGATGATGATGACGCTGAAAGGCCTGCCGCTGGCGTACAACAAAGACATGCAGGAAGACAAAGAAGGGCTGTTTGATGCGCTCGATACCTGGCTGGACTGCCTGCACATGGCGGCGCTGGTGCTGGATGGCATTCAGGTAAAACGTCCGCGCTGCCAGGAAGCGGCGCAGCAGGGCTATGCGAATGCGACTGAGCTGGCGGATTATCTGGTTGCCAAAGGCGTGCCGTTCCGTGAAGCGCACCATATTGTGGGCGAAACGGTGGTGGAAGCGATTCGACAGGGAAAACCGTTGGAAGATCTGTCGCTGGCTGACCTGCAAAAATTTAGCGTTGTGATTGGCGATGATGTGTATCCGATTCTGTCGCTGCAATCATGCCTGGATAAACGTGCGGCGAAAGGCGGTGTTTCACCGCAGCAGGTTGCGCAGGCGATCGACTACGCGAAGGCGCGTCTGGCGTAACTGGCGTTGTGCCGGATGACGCCTTATCCGGCCTACAAAAAATTGTGAACCGTCGCCATCCGGCAACAGTCATCAGAGCCTGGCATTACGTCGGGCTTATTTATGCAAAAAAAAGCGGACCATAGGGTCCGCAAAAGTTCACGTTGGCTTTAGTTATTTCGAGTTGAGAAAAACTCTTTGAACGGGCGGTGACTTCAAGGGTTAAAGAGGTACCGCTCCGTTTCTGTGATGTATTATTAGACAGAAAGCTTGATAGGGATAATCGTTCGTTGCTATGCTACCTATCGCCATGAACTATCGTGGCGACGGAGGATGAATAATGAATATTCGTGATCTTGAATACCTGGTGGCATTAGCCGAACACCGCCATTTCCGGCGTGCGGCGGACTCCTGTCACGTCAGCCAGCCGACGCTCAGCGGGCAAATCCGTAAGCTGGAAGATGAACTGGGCGTAATGCTGCTGGAGCGTACGAGTCGTAAAGTTCTGTTCACCCAGGCGGGTTTACTGCTGGTGGATCAGGCGCGCACCGTGCTGCGTGAGGTCAAAGTGCTCAAGGAGATGGCAAGCCAGCAAGGTGAGACGATGTCTGGCCCATTGCATATCGGCCTGATCCCAACGGTTGGCCCTTACCTGCTGCCGCATATTATTCCGATGCTGCATCAGACCTTCCCGAAGCTGGAAATGTATCTGCATGAAGCGCAGACGCACCAGCTGCTGGCGCAACTGGACAGCGGCAAGCTTGACTGCGTGATCCTGGCGCTGGTGAAAGAGAGCGAGGCGTTTATCGAAGTGCCGCTGTTTGATGAACCCATGATGCTGGCGATCTATGAGGATCACCCGTGGGCGAATCGCGATCGTGTGCCGATGTCCGATCTGGCGGGTGAAAAACTGCTGATGCTGGAAGACGGGCACTGCCTGCGCGATCAGGCGATGGGCTTCTGCTTCGAGGCGGGCGCGGATGAAGACACCCATTTCCGGGCGACCAGTCTGGAAACGCTGCGCAACATGGTTGCGGCGGGGAGCGGTATTACCTTACTGCCCGCGCTGGCGGTTCCGCAGGAGCGTAAGCGTGATGGCGTAGTCTACCTGCCGTGCATTAAGCCGGAGCCTAAGCGTACGGTTGGGTTGGTTTATCGTCCGGGATCGCCGCTGCGCAGTCGCTATGAGCAACTGGCGGAGGCCATCCGTGCGGAGATGGATGGCCATTTCGACAAAGCGTTAAAACAGGCGGTTTAAGCCGTTTAGCGCCGCTACCCGATAGGCTTCCGCCATTGTCGGGTAGTTAAAGGTGGTGTTAACGAAGTACTCAATGGTGTTACCGCCGCCTTTCTGTTCCATAATCGCCTGGCCGATGTGAATAATTTCGGCCGCGCGTTCGCCAAAGCAGTGAATCCCCAGAATCTCTTTTGTTTCCCGATGGAACAGGATCTTCAGCGTTCCCACGTTCATCCCGACGATTTGCGCGCGCGCCAGGTGCTTAAACTGCGCACGTCCGACTTCGTAAGGCACTTTCATCGCCGTCAATTGCTGCTCGGTTTTGCCGACGGAGCTGATTTCCGGGATGGTGTAAATCCCGGTAGGGATATCTTCAATAAGATGGGCGGTCGCTTCGCCTTTCACCAGCGCCTGCGCGGCAATTCGACCCTGGTCGTAAGCGGCGGAAGCCAGACTCGGATAGCCAATCACATCGCCCACCGCGTAAATGTGCGGCAGTGCGGTCTGGTACATGCTGTTGACTTTGAGTTGCCCACGGCTGTCGGTTTCCAGACCGATATTTCCCAGCGCCAGTGAATCGGTGTTACCGGTGCGTCCGTTGGCGTACAGCAGACAGTCGGCCTTCAGCTTTTTACCGGATTTCAGGTGCATAATGACGCCGTCGTCGCAGCCTTCAATCTTCTCGTACTCTTCGTTATGACGAATAACCACGCCGCTGTTCCAGAAGTGGTAAGAGAGAGAGTCGGACATCTCCTGATCAAGAAACGCCAGCAGACGGTCGCGGGTGTTAATCAAATCAACTTTGACGTCCATTCCCCGGAAGATTGACGCATATTCGCAGCCGATCACCCCGGCGCCATAGATGATGACGTGACGAGGTTCGTGATGCAGGCTAAGGATTGAGTCGCTGTCGTAAATACGTGGATGCGCGAAATCAACGTCGGCCGGGTGATAAGGACGCGACCCGCAGGCAATCACGAATTTCTCCGCCGTCAGGGTTTCGACCGTGCCGTCGTGGCACTCCAGCGCGAGGGTGTTTTCGTCAACAAAATGCGCATTACCCTGCAATATTTCACAGTGGTTGCGCTCATAAAAGCCCTGCCGCATGCGCGTTTGTTGATTAATGACGTTATCGGCATGGTTGAGAATATCGGCAAAGGAAGAACGAAGTAGTCGGGAGTGGTCGCTGTAGAGGGGGTTCTGGTTGAATTCGATGATACGGCTGACGGCATGGCGGAGCGCTTTCGACGGGATGGTGCCCCAGTGGGTACAACCGCCGCCAACGTTGTGATAACGCTCAATAACGGCGACGCGCGCTCCTTGCTTAACCAGACCCATTGCAGCGCCTTCGCCGCCGGGGCCTGAACCTATGACGATTGCATCATAATCCCAGGAATGTGGCATGGTATTACTCACCTGTTTTTATACATAAAATAAACACGATGATAACATTCGCGCGCCTTTAACCCAATTATCGTTGTGCTTTTTTGTGGAGCTGGAGCACAAACAGCCTGTAAACAATCATTCACAAAGCTGAACAAACAGATTAAGTTTGTTCTCTGGTATAGTGCCAGATAAGGCATATGGAAGGATTCAGACATCGTGATGGGCGTTAGAGCGCAACAAAAAGAAAAAACCCGGCGTTCGCTGGTAGAAGCCGCATTCAGTCAACTGAGCGCCGAACGGAGTTTCGCCAGTCTCAGTTTACGCGAAGTAGCGCGTGAAGCGGGCATTGCGCCAACCTCATTTTATCGCCATTTCCGCGATGTGGATGAGCTTGGCCTGACGATGGTGGATGAGAGCGGTTTAATGCTGCGCCAGCTGATGCGCCAGGCGCGTCAGCGTATTGCCAAAGGCGGCAGTGTGATCCGTACCTCGGTCTCCACATTTATGGAGTTCATCGGCAACAATCCTAACGCCTTCCGTTTATTATTGCGTGAACGTTCCGGCACCTCGGCCGCGTTTCGCGCCGCAGTCGCGCGTGAGATTCAGCATTTCATCGCGGAACTTGCGGACTATCTGGAACTCGAAAACCATATGCCGCGCGCGTTCACTGAAGCGCAAGCCGAAGCGATGGTGACGATTGTGTTTAGTGCAGGTGCCGAGGCGCTGGATGTTGGTGCGGAACAACGCCGACAGCTGGAAGAGCGGCTGGTACTGCAACTGCGCATGATTGCGAAAGGGGCATATTACTGGTACCGCCGTGAACAAGAGAAGATGGCACATCACTCCGAGTAACGTGAAGGACGAGCAATGAAACAGTCAGGTCAAGATAAAGGTACGCTGTTGCTGGCGCTGGTCGCTGGCTTATCGATCAATGGCACATTCGCGGCGCTGTTTAGCTCCATCGTGCCGTTTTCTGTATTCCCGATTATCGCGCTGGTGCTGGCGGTTTATTGCCTGCATCAACGTTATCAAAACCGCACTATGCCTGTCGGCTTGCCGGGGCTGGCTGCCGCCTGTTTTATCCTCGGCGTGTTGTTGTACAGCACCGTGGTACGTGCGGAATACCCGGATATCGGTTCTAACTTCTTCCCGGCGGTGCTGTCGGTGATTCTTGTGTTCTGGATTGGCTTTAAGATGCGTAACCGCAAGCAGGAAGTCGCGGAATAATGCCGGATGGCGGCGTAAACGCCTTATCCGGCCTACGATGATTTGTAGGCCCGGTAAGCGCAGCGCCACCGGGCATATCGCCGGATGGCGGCGTAAACGCCTTATCCTGCCTACGATGATTTGTAGGCCCGGCAAGCGCAGCGCCACCGGGCATATCGCCGGATGGCGGCGTAACCACTTTATCCGGCCTACGTTTTACCTGGCAGTGAGTAACACGCCGCATTCCATATGGTGCGTATACGGGAACTGATCGAACAGAGCCAGACGTGACACATTGTGCGTCTGGCTTAATGTTTCCAGGTTCTTACACAGCGTCTCCGGGTTGCAGGAAATGTACAAAATACGCGGATATGCCTGCACCATTTTCTCGGTTTCACTGTCCAGCCCGCTACGCGGCGGATCGACAAAAATCGTTTCACACTGATAGCTCTTCAGGTCGATGCCCTGCAAACGGTTAAACTCGCGTACTCCGTTCATCGCCTGCGTAAACTCTTCGGCGGCCATACGGATAATCTGCACGTTATCAATATGGTTAGCGGCAATGTTGTACTGCGCTGCGGCGACTGACGGTTTGGCGATTTCCGTTGCCAGCACCCGGTCGAAGTTACGCGCCAGAGCCAATGAGAAGTTGCCGTTGCCGCAGTACAGTTCAAGCAGGTCGCCTTTCGACGCTTTGGTTGCATCCAGCGCCCACTCCAGCATCTGAATATTCATTGCGGCATTGGGCTGCGTGAAGCTGTTCTCTACCTGACGGTAGATCATCTCTTTTCCCGCCACGGGCAGACGTTCGTCAATGTAATCCTGATCCAGCTCGATTTTGGTTTTGGTCGCCCGGCCAATCAGATGCACATTCAGGTTTTGCGCTCGCAGCGCATCCCGCAGCGTTTCCGCTTCCTGGCGCCACTCATCATCCAGCTTTTTATGGTACAGCAGCGAAACCACCGCCTGATTGCTCATCGTGGTGAGGTAATCAATCTGGAACAGCTTATGGCGCAGGACGCGATTATGGCGCACGCCTTCAATCATCGCCGTCATCAGCTGGTTAATCAGCTCGCTGGCCGCCGGGAAGCTGTCGACGCGGATACGGCTTTTCGTCTGCTGATCAAAAATGATGTGATACAGGTCGTCGCCGTCATGCCACAGGCGAAATTCGGCGCGCATCCGATAATGGCTGACTGGCGAGCGAAACACTTCCGGGACCAGGTCAGAAAACGGCGCCATCATACTCTGCAAGCGCACCACTTTTTCGGCTAGCTGCGCGTCATACTGTTCTGTCGGAAGGTGTTCGGGGGTCATGATGCCTCCTGAAAAATAAAAGTACGCGGGGATTGTAGGGATTGCTCATCAGATGTCCAGTCATTGATGATTTCCGATATTGTGATATGCGGTCTGGACGTAGATTGTTACAGAATGTAGCATCCGTGAGCCGGTCCTGTGAGTTAATAGGGAATCCAGTGCGAATCTGGAGCTGACGCGCAGCGGTAAGGAAAGGTGAGATGAGAGCATAAGCAGACACTGCCACCCGGCGGGAAGTCATCATCTCTTGTATCCTGAGGATAACCTTCCAAGCCCGAAGACCTGCCGGCTAACGTCGCATCTGGTGTTCATCATCGCGTACTATCGATGAAGCCTGCGGCATCCTTCTTATATTGTGGATGCTTTACAATGATTAAAAAATCTTCGCTGCTGACGGCGCTCTCCGTCACGGCATTTTCTGGCTGGGCGCAGGATACTAACCCAGACACCCTGATCGTCACCGCAAATCGTTTTCAACAACCTGTTAATACCGTACTGGCGCCTGCTGATGTTGTGACGCGTGAGGATATCGACCGCTGGCAAGCGAAGAATTTGAATGATGTGATGCGCCGCCTGCCGGGCGTTGATATCAATCAAAACGGCGGCATGGGGCAGTCTTCTTCTTTGTTTATTCGTGGTACGGAAGCCAAACAGGTATTGGTTCTGGTCGATGGTGTTCCCATGACCCGCCCTGGCATTACGAATAACCCCGATCTGAATCAGATTCCAATATCGCTGGTGCAACGCGTGGAATACATTCGTGGACCACGTTCCGCGATTTATGGTTCCGGCGCAATGGGTGGGGTCATTAACGTTATTACGCACTCCGATCAAGAACAGTCAAAAATTACTGCGGGTGTTGGTTCAAAAGGTTATCAGCAATATGACGGTACGTTGCGCCATCGCTTTGGCGACACTGTCGCCACGGTAGCGGGTTCTTATGAGGGCAATAAAGGCTTTAACGTACAGCCCGGCTCAACCTGGGATCACGATCGCGACCGCGATGGTTTTCGCAGCAAGGCATTCTGGGGCAGCCTCGAACATAAATTTAATGATAATTTCGATGGTTTTTTCCGTGGTCACAGTTATACCAACAACTCTGATTACGATCTGGGAAACCCGCCGTCTATTCCGGCCTACAGTGCTGATGAATCGCAACTCTACAATCAGAGCTGGGACGCAGGTCTGAAATTCAACTCCGGGATTTACTCTTCACAACTTCTCGCCAGCTACCAGAAGGTGAAGGACTATAACTACAGCAGTATTTATGGTCGCTATCATGACGGTACGACGCTCGATCGCATGACCCAGCGTAACCTGCAATGGGGTAATAACCTTATCGTGGGGCACGGTTCCGTTAGCGCTGGCGTAGACTGGCAGCAGCAGCGTTTGACCTCATCCGATACCGCGCTTTCGGACACATATAAACGCGATAACACCGGTTTATACCTGACCGGTCAGCAACAATTCGGTGATGTAACGCTGGAGGCTTCAGGGCGTGAAGATCATGATGAACAGTTTGGCTGGCATGGCACCTGGCAGACGACGGCTGGATGGGAGTTTATCGACAACTATCGAGTAACTATCGGCTATGGTACCGGGTTCCTGTCTCCATCTCTGGGGCAGCAGTTTGGTTCTACCCGTTTTGGCATCAACGCGAATCCTAACCTGAAACCGGAAGAGTCTAAACAGTGGGAGGCCGGGCTGGAAGGGCTCACTGGTCCGCTGGACTGGCGCCTGTCTGCCTACCATTACAAGATTACTAACCTGATCACTTACTACTTTGATCCAGACACCTACCAGGGTGAGTATGACAATATTGATGCGGCAACCATTAAAGGCGTGGAGTGGACGGGCAGCTTTGATACCGGCATCTTTAGCCATCGTGTTACGTTGCAATATGTCGATCCGCGTAATGACGACAACGGTGAAGTGTTAGCCCGACGCTCGAAGCGCCAGGCGAAGTATCAACTGGACTGGACGATGTTTAACGTCGATATGGATGTATCGTGGCAGTATTACGGCAAGCGCTACGATAACAACACCTCCCAGTACAATAACACCCAGCAAATCTTGCCGAGCTATAGCACTGTTGATGTTTCTGCATCGTATCCGATCACCGATCGCCTGACAGTTCGTGGTAAAATCGCCAACCTGTTCGATAAAGATTACGAGACAGCTTATGGCTACCAAACTGCAGGACGAGAGTACTACTTGTCTGGCAGCTACACCTTCTGATCCACGTCCCACCGTGCTGGTGTTTGATTCCGGCGTTGGTGGGTTGTCGGTCTACGATGAGATTCGGCATCTCCTGCCGAATCTCCACTATATATATGCTTTCGATAACGTCGCGTTTCCTTACGGGGAAAAGAGCGAAGCGTTTATTGTCGAGCGCGTCGTCGAGATCGTTACCGCAGTGCAGCAGCGTTATCCTCTCTCACTTGCGGTAATCGCCTGTAATACGGCCAGTACGGTTTCTCTTCCTGCATTGCGTGAAAAATTCGCGTTCCCGGTTGTGGGCGTCGTTCCTGCGATTAAACCCGCTGCGAGGCTGACCGCCAACGGCATCGTCGGGTTGCTGGCAACGCGTGGCACGGTAAAACGCCCTTATACCCATGAGTTGATAGCGCGATTTGCGAATGAATGTCAGATAGCGATGTTGGGATCGGCAGAACTGGTGGAACTGGCGGAAGCCAAACTGCACGGTGAACCCGTATCGCTGGAAGAACTACGCCGTATCCTGAGACCCTGGCTGCGGATGCCGGAACCGCCCGACACGGTTGTTCTGGGATGTACCCATTTCCCTCTATTACAGGAAGAACTGTTGCAGGTCCTTCCTGAAGGGACAAGGCTGGTGGATTCCGGGGCGGCGATTGCGCGTCGCACGGCCTGGTTGTTAGAGCATGAAGCGCCGGATGCCAAATCAGCGGAGGCTAATATTGCTTTCTGCATGGCAATGACGCCAGAGACCGAGCAATTAATACCCGTTTTACAGCGTTACGGTTTCGAAACGCTCGAAAAACTGGCGGTTTGAGGTGGTTTTGCTTAAAAAGAAAGCAGTCGGAAAATAATTTTAAATTTCCCCTTGTCAGGCCGGAATAACTCCCTATAATGC
>NZ_JAOWGI010000027.1:0-1624 GCF_030333225.1 Citrobacter sp. CK202 | reverse complement strand
AAATGAATACCAAGTCTCTGAGTGAACACGTAATTCATTACGAAGTTTAATTCACGAGCATCAAACTTAAATTGAAGAGTTTGATCATGGCTCAGATTGAACGCTGGCGGCAGGCCTAACACATGCAAGTCGAACGGTAACAGGAAGCAGCTTGCTGCTTTGCTGACGAGTGGCGGACGGGTGAGTAATGTCTGGGAAACTGCCTGATGGAGGGGGATAACTACTGGAAACGGTAGCTAATACCGCATAACGTCGCAAGACCAAAGAGGGGGACCTTCGGGCCTCTTGCCATCAGATGTGCCCAGATGGGATTAGCTTGTTGGTGGGGTAACGGCTCACCAAGGCGACGATCCCTAGCTGGTCTGAGAGGATGACCAGCCACACTGGAACTGAGACACGGTCCAGACTCCTACGGGAGGCAGCAGTGGGGAATATTGCACAATGGGCGCAAGCCTGATGCAGCCATGCCGCGTGTATGAAGAAGGCCTTCGGGTTGTAAAGTACTTTCAGCGGGGAGGAAGGTGTTGTGGTTAATAACCGCAGCAATTGACGTTACCCGCAGAAGAAGCACCGGCTAACTCCGTGCCAGCAGCCGCGGTAATACGGAGGGTGCAAGCGTTAATCGGAATTACTGGGCGTAAAGCGCACGCAGGCGGTCTGTTAAGTCAGATGTGAAATCCCCGGGCTCAACCTGGGAACTGCATCTGATACTGGCAGGCTTGAGTCTCGTAGAGGGGGGTAGAATTCCAGGTGTAGCGGTGAAATGCGTAGAGATCTGGAGGAATACCGGTGGCGAAGGCGGCCCCCTGGACGAAGACTGACGCTCAGGTGCGAAAGCGTGGGGAGCAAACAGGATTAGATACCCTGGTAGTCCACGCCGTAAACGATGTCGACTTGGAGGTTGTGCCCTTGAGGCGTGGCTTCCGGAGCTAACGCGTTAAGTCGACCGCCTGGGGAGTACGGCCGCAAGGTTAAAACTCAAATGAATTGACGGGGGCCCGCACAAGCGGTGGAGCATGTGGTTTAATTCGATGCAACGCGAAGAACCTTACCTGGTCTTGACATCCACGGAAGTTTTCAGAGATGAGAATGTGCCTTCGGGAACCGTGAGACAGGTGCTGCATGGCTGTCGTCAGCTCGTGTTGTGAAATGTTGGGTTAAGTCCCGCAACGAGCGCAACCCTTATCCTTTGTTGCCAGCGGTTAGGCCGGGAACTCAAAGGAGACTGCCAGTGATAAACTGGAGGAAGGTGGGGATGACGTCAAGTCATCATGGCCCTTACGACCAGGGCTACACACGTGCTACAATGGCATATACAAAGAGAAGCGACCTCGCGAGAGCAAGCGGACCTCATAAAGTATGTCGTAGTCCGGATTGGAGTCTGCAACTCGACTCCATGAAGTCGGAATCGCTAGTAATCGTGGATCAGAATGCCACGGTGAATACGTTCCCGGGCCTTGTACACACCGCCCGTCACACCATGGGAGTGGGTTGCAAAAGAAGTAGGTAGCTTAACCTTCGGGAGGGCGCTTACCACTTTGTGATTCATGACTGGGGTGAAGTCGTAACAAGGTAACCGTAGGGGAACCTGCGGTTGGATCACCTCCTTACCTTAAAGAACCTG